>CAKUHW010000197.1 GCA_934659415.1 uncultured Oscillospiraceae bacterium | reverse complement strand
GCGCTGACTGACTGCCCTTGAGGGCGCAAAGGCGAGGGGAGAGATGCTCAGGCGCGCTCGGGCTTGGTGCTCTGGATGAAGTCGCGGTACTTCTGCTTGCGGGCCTTGGCCTCGTCGGTGGCCATGATGGCCCGGGACTCGCCCTCGTTCTTCTGGATGTCGCCGCCGTGGATGAACTTGCCGGGGATGGAGTCGTGGGCGTGGGGGATCCACTTCTCGGCGTCAAACTCGAAGACGTACTTGCCGTCCACGTTCTTCAGGGTGCCCTCGGTGCCGCACAGGCAGCAGACGGCCACGCCGTCCTCCTGGAGGTAGAAGTTCTGGCTGTGGCAGTGGGGACACACGCCGGCGGGGCCCTTGTAGTCCTCGTTGATGATGCCGTGGGCGGGGACGAAGGTGCCGTCCACGATCTTCTTGGCGGCGCGGGTCAGATCCTCACCCATCTTATGGGCGTAGGCAATGGCCTCGTCGTTCATGATGATGGACAGGGACCAGGGGAACAGATGGTTGTCGATCAGGGTCCACTTGGGCGTCAGGGCCTGGGTGGCGAAGTCGCACTGGATGCGGGTGGCCCAGTCGGAGCCGCCGATGCCCATGTAGGACACGACCTTCTCCTTCAGGTACTTGGGGTCCACGGGCTTGCCGCCGTGCTCCTCGGCGATCTTCTGGGCGATGAGCAGGTTGCCCTTGTCCATGCGGGGCCCGAAGCGGTCCATGATGTTGTGGAACAGGCCGGGGGCGGTCTTGCAGAAGATGGGCACGGCGAAGATGATGCCGTCGGCATCGTACATCTTGTCGGTCAGCCACTGCATGTCGTCCTTCAGCACGCAGGCGTTGCCCTTGCCGCTGAACAGACCCATGACGCAGGCCTTGCAGCCGGTGCAGGGCTTCAGGTCCAGGGTGTTGAGGTTGATGAACTCGATCTCGGCGCCCTGCTCCTTGGCGGCCATCAGGGCCTCCTTGCACAGTGCGTCGTTGGCGCCGTTGAGGGTGCCGCCGGACAGACCTAAAATTTTCATAGTGTGCTACCTCCTTAAAAAGCAGTATGTCGGTACAGTCTGAGACATATGTTTTCCGCTACCATAAAGAATAAACGATTTGCGCCGGGAAGTAAAATAGATTTTTATAACCATATCATTCGCTTTGGTTATACGAAAGCATATTTTTTGTGAATAATCCAAAAAATCTTGTCAAGTTTTTTGGCAGGTGCTATGATGAACGTAAAACAGAGAGAGGGGGAGCGGCGGTGAATCTCACCAGGATACGCTATTTTGTGGAGGTGGCCAGATGGGGCAGCTTTTCCAGGGCGGCCCAGAGCCTCTATGTGTCCCAGCCCAATCTGTCCCGGCAGGTGAGCCTGCTGGAGCAGGAGCTGGGCTATCCCCTGTTCCGGCGCAGCGGGCGGAGCATCCAGCTGACCCAGGCGGGGGAGTACCTCTTCGGGCAGTTCAGGGGCCTGCCGGAGCAGGTGGCCCAGGCGGTGGCCCAGGCGGAGGCCATCAGCCGCCGGGAGCGGGGCAGTCTGTCCATCGGCGTGCTGGAGGGGCAGGACGTGAGCCAGTTCCTCTCCCGGCAGCTGGCCCGGCTGCGGGAGCGCTATCCGGGCATGAGCGTGGAGCTGGAGCGCAACAGCTTCCGCAATCTGCGCCAGGGACTGGACCGGGGCAGCTATGATATGATCTTTACCCTGGCCTTCGAGCTGGAGGGCCGGGACGACTGGGAGTGGGCGACGGTGTTCCAGCAGCCGGGGGCCATTTTCATCTCCCGGGCCAACCCCCTGGCGGCCCGGGAGAGCATCACCATGGAGGACCTGCGGGAGGAGCCCTTTGTGGCCATCTCCCGGGAGGAATCCCCCGGGGGGTACCGGCTGCTGCTGCGCCAGTGCGCCGCCTCCGGCTTCGAGCCGAACATCGTCCGGGAGACCGGGTCCATGGAGAGTCTGCTGCTGTGCGTGGAGATGGGACTGGGGGTGGCCATGCTGGACCGCTGCACCCGGCTGGAGCGCAGCGACGCCATCCGGATCTACACCATGCCGGACAGTCCGGCGGCGGGTCTGATGGCGGTGTGGGACCGGAGCAACCGAAACCCCATGATCCGCCGTCTGGTGGAGGCATTTCCGCCGGTCTGAGTCGGGAGTTGTTTAGGGGAGCAAAGAAATTTAGAAAAAATTTGCGGTTTTGCGTTGCAACGGAGACAAAACTGTGCTATGATTTCAGGCAATGAAATCCAGACAGAGGGTGTAGCGGATATGGCACAGGTCAAACTGTCCAAGTTAAATCAATCGGTAGAAAAGGTACTTCAGATCATTGAGCTCATGGCCCGTGAGGGACGGCCCATGCGGCTGCAGGATATCGCGGAGGGGTGCGGCATGCCGGCCAGCACGGCCCTGCGCATGGTGAACACGCTGCTGGTGTACGGGTACATCAACCAGGATCCCCAGAGCCTGCGGTATTCCCTGACCCTGAAATTCACCCAGATCGGCAGCATGGTCTGTACCCAGGTCAGCCTGCGGGACATTGCCCATCCGCTGCTGGCCGAGCTGTCCCGGGAGTGCCGGGAGGCCTCCTGCCTGGCGGTGGAGGAGGATAGGGAGCTGGTGTATACCGACGTGCAGGACGGGCCGGACAGCATGCTGAAGATCATGCAGCGCATCGGCAAGCGCGCCCCCCTGCACTGCACCGGCATCGGCAAGCTGTTGCTGCTGAACTACACGGAGGAGCAGCTGGACGCCTACATTGCCGACAAGGGCCTGCCCGCCTTTACCGCCCATACCCTGACCACCAAGGCGGCCCTGGTGAAGCGCCTGAACGAGGTGCGGGAGCAGGGCTATGCCCTGGACGACGAGGAGTG
Organism: uncultured Oscillospiraceae bacterium; assembly: GCA_934659415.1. GTDB lineage: Bacteria > Bacillota > Clostridia > Oscillospirales > Oscillospiraceae > Enterenecus. The sequence continues at coordinate 321 of CAKUHW010000197.1, read as the reverse complement.
CGAGCTGGGCGCCCGGTGTCTGGCGGCCCCCATCCGGGACTATACCGGGCAGATCGTGGCCGGAGTGAGCATCTCCGGGCCGATCTCCCGGATGACCATGGAGCACATCCGCGCCCTGGCCCCCGCGGTGCTGGGCACGGCGGGGCAGATCTCCAAGGCGCTGGCCTACCAGAGCCTCTAAAGGACAAAAGCGAAAACCTGCGCCGGCCTGTTGGGCCGGCGCAGGTTGTTTTTATGTGCTCACAGGTCCGTCAGCTGTACGCGCAGCCGCTCCACGGCCCGGCGCTCCAGCCGGGAGACCTGCACCTGGCTGACTCCCAG
>CAKUHW010000196.1 GCA_934659415.1 uncultured Oscillospiraceae bacterium | reverse complement strand
TATCCACACCTTCGGCGCCGTCTGCCCCAATGCCATGCCCATCATCCACCTGGGGGCCACCAGCTGCTACGTGGGGGACAATACGGACATTATCCTGATGCGGGACGCTCTGCGGCTGATCCATGCGGAACTGGTACGGGTACTGCGCAATCTGGCTCAGTTTGCCGACCGGTACAAGGCGACGCCGACCCTGGGCTTTACCCATTTTCAGGCGGCGCAGCTGGTGACCGTGGGTAAGCGGGCCACCCTCTGGATGAACGAGCTGCTCCAGGACCTTGACGAGGTGGAGTACCGCATCGAACATCTGCGCCTGCTGGGCTGCAAGGGCACCACCGGGACCCAGGCGTCCTTCCTTGAACTTTTTGAAGGCGACCACGAAAAGTGCCGTGAGCTTGACCGCAAGATCGCCCGCGAGATGGGCTTTGGCGACACGGTGCCCGTGTCCGGCCAGACCTATTCCAGAAAGGTGGACGCCGCGGTGCTGGCCACTCTGTCCGGCATTGCCCAGTCCGCCAGCAAGTTTGCCAACGATATGCGGCTGCTCTGCCACCTGAAGGAGGTGGAGGAGCCCTTTGAAAGCAAGCAGATCGGGTCCTCCGCCATGCCGTATAAGCGCAATCCCATGCGCAGTGAACGCATCTGCGCTCTGGCCCGCTATGTGATGGCGGATGCGCTCAACCCGGCTGTTACCGCCTCCTGCCAGTGGTTCGAGCGTACGCTGGACGACTCGGCAAACAAGAGAATCTCCGTCCCCGAGGCGTTCCTTGCCGTGGACGGGATTCTCGGCATCTATGAGAATATCACCGCGGGACTGATCGTCCACGAAAAGGTCATTGAAAAGCACATCATGGAGGAGCTGCCCTTTATGGCCAGCGAAAATATCATGATGGATGCAGTAAAGCGCGGGGGGGACCGTCAGGCTCTCCACGAGCGGATCAGGGAGCACGCGCTGGAGGCGGGGCACTGCGTAAAGGATCTTGGCCTTTCCAACAACCTGCTGGAGCTGATCGCGGCGGATCCCGCCTTTGGGATGACCATGGAGGAGCTTACCGCGCATCTCGAGCCGGCCCGTTACATCGGCCGCTGCCCGGAGCAGGTGACGGAATTCTTGAGTGAGTATGTGGCTCCTGTGCTGGAGCGTTTTCAGGAAGAGCTCTCCGGCGGCCATGTGGAATTAAAAGTGTAAGAGGGGAGAGACGGCCTATGTCAGCTGAGATACGCCGTATCGGTGTTTTTACGAGCGGTGGAGACGCGCCGGGCATGAACGCGGCCATCCGGGCCGTTGTCCGTACGGCGATGCACTACGGCATCGAGTGCATCGGCATTCTGCGCGGATACCATGGCCTGATCAATGGGGAATTTGTCAAGCTGGACTTCAACAGCGTCAGTGACATCTCACGTCTGGGCGGCACGATGCTCTATTCTGCCCGCAGCCTGGAGTTTATGACGGATGAGGGCCGCCAAAAGGCGCTGAACACCTGTAAAATGCTGGGCCTGGATGCCCTGGTCGGCATCGGCGGTGACGGTACATTCAAAGGTCTGCTGTCGCTGGCTCAGAGCGGTATTTCGGTCATCGGTGTGCCCGGCACCATTGACAACGACATTGCCTGCTCCACCTATACCATCGGCTATGACACCGCCTGCAACACAGCTCTGGAGAATATTGACCGGCTGCGGGACACCATGGCGTCCCATGAGCGCTGCTCCGTGGTGGAGGTGATGGGTCACCGGGCGGGGCACCTGGCTATGGCTGTGGGAATCGCCTGCGGCGCCACCGTTGTGCTTACCCCGGAGGAGCCCTTTGAGGCTGAACGGGATGTGATCGACCCGATCCGCCGGGCCCGCCTGGCAGGCCGCACCCACTTTATGGTCATTGTGGCAGAGGGAGTGAAAGGCGGTGCGCTGGAGGTATCGGAGCTGATCAAGAACGAGACGTCCATCGAGACGCGGGTCACGATTCTGGGGCATATTCAGCGTGGCGGCTCGCCCACCGCCAAGGACCGCATGGCCGCCACCTATATGGGGCATGAGGCGGTCCAGCTGCTGGAGGAGGGAAAGACCTGCCGCGTTGTAGCCATGAATGGGGATACTGTGGTGGATTATGATATTACGGACGCACTGGCTATGACCAAGGGCCTGGAGCAGTACGGCCTGGAGGTTCTGGACCATCTGACCGGCATATGAGACAGGACAGAAGGGCAGGCTTTTCCCAGCGGGAAAAGCCTGCCCTTTTTGCTGTGGGATCGGTTGTAATTCTGCCCGCAAAGAGGTATACTGACACCGGGATCCACGCCGGCCGGAGCGCCGCTTCGCGTTGGTCCGGATCTATTTTCTCATCATGCAGGAGGTATTCTTATGGACCTGAAGGGCACGAAAACAGAGGCCAATCTTCTTGCCGCATTTGCCGGAGAGTCGCAGGCGTACACCAAATACGGCTACTATGCATCCAAGGCGAAGAAGGACGGCTATGTGCAGATCGGCGAACTGTTTGAAGAGACTGCACGCAACGAAAAGGAGCACGCAAAGATCTGGTTCAAGCTTCTCCACGGCGGAGAGATGCCCGGCACGGAACGGAACCTGACCGACGCCGCGGCCGGAGAGAACTATGAGTGGACCGATATGTATGCCGGATTTGCCGAGACTGCCAGGGAAGAGGGCTTTGACCATATTGCGTTCCTCTTCGAAAAAGTCGCCGAGATCGAGCGCGGACACGAGGAGCGCTATCGCCGCCTGCTGAAGAATATCGAGGAGGGTATCGTGTTCTCCAGAGAAGGGGACAGAGTCTGGCAGTGCTCCAACTGCGGTCATATCGTGGTTGGGAAGCAGGCCCCGGAGGTATGTCCTGTCTGCGCCCACCCTCAGTCCTATTTTCAGCTCAAGGCTGACAATTATTGAGCGCCCGGCGTTCGGGAGGCCGGCAGCATAAAATGCGCGCCGCATGCTTCGAAGGAAGCTGCGGCGCGCATAATTATTATGTAATGGGAGACCTTACTGCCCGGCCCTGACCTTGTTCAGCCGGGCAAACCGCGGCAGCCCGTTTTCCAGCGGGCGGTCCGGCTCGCCCTGAATCAGAGGGAGCACATAATCGAGAAATTCCTGCCGGACGCCGTTGCCCGCGTTATTGATCCAGGCGCGGGGGACCTTCTTTTCGTAGTTTGCGGTATCCCGCAGGTCGAAAAGCTTTGTCTCGCAGGTATAAGT
>CAKUHW010000195.1 GCA_934659415.1 uncultured Oscillospiraceae bacterium | reverse complement strand
GGATAGCTCCGCCCCGGATGTGAGCGTGGATGTCTACATCAGGCGCGGCGGAGCCTACACCCGGGCGGAGTCCCTCCTGCCGGGAGATGACGCCGCCGCTGCCAGACTGGATGCCCTCGGCTATGTGCAGGGCTACAGCCTGACGGTCAACGCCAGCGACGAGTCCGGCTTTGACATCACCGTTTCCGGCGACGGAGCAGTTCTCACGGGCAACGTGGTCACGATCACCAAGGCATCGGAGGTCACCATCACGGTGACGGACCGGTCTCCGCGGGCAAACGCCGTCACCATCACGCTCAACGTACCGGCGAAGATCGATAACCGGGCGCCGGAGCTGGAGGGAGAGATCATGGTCGGCGGAAGCAGCCTGTACGAGCGGCTGCTGACCCTTCAGCTCACCGACAGGGACGACAGCGGCAGCGAGACCCTCAACGGCACGGAGGACACCGTCTTCGCGATGCTCCCCGCCGATCTGGTGCGGATCGCCCGGAACAGGTTCACATACAATGTTCTGGACAACGGGACGGTCCACTTTATGTTCCGCGATATGGCGGGCAATGTGGGGGAGATGGAATACACCGTCTCCGGTATCGACACCACTCCTCCCGATCTCACGGTCCGCTGGTCGCCTTCGGACACAGAGGATGCAGACACGCCGCCTCAGGGGCCGGTCAACCGCAGCATTACGGCTCACATCAACAGCGACAGACCCATGCGCGATCTCAGCGTGAAGATCAACGGCGTCACCACCGAGCTGCTTGTGAACGGCAAGTGGAATGACAGTCTGGGAGAGGAATATATCATTGTCGGGCAGTTCGGTGCGGTCCTTGCCGTGATCTCCGCCGCGCCGGAGCGGGTGACCGTCACCTACTGCCAGGACTATGACCAGGCCCTGACCTTTACCGCCTCCTCCGCCAACCGGAACGTGGCGAGCACCATCGTACTCAACGGGCTGTGGGGCGTGATCGACAAGGACGCGCCGCAGGTCGACAAGACGCAGGAGCCGCTGTACCGGGAGAACTGCACGGCTCCCTACGCGGTCAAGGTGACGCTCCGGCCCAATGAGGATGCGACCTCCAACCGCGGCGTTCCCGGCAGGTTCTATCGGGCCGGTACGCCCGGGAGCACTGTGGATCCCGACGTGCCGCTGGAGCTCACCTTCACTGCCAACGGCACCTACAGCGTCCGCTTTGCAGACAGGGCCGGCAATGTGACCGTCGTGCCTGTTGAGGTCACCGGAATCGACCGCACCGCGCCGGAGCTGGAGGTCGGTGCGCCCAGCGTCAGCGGCTCGGCCGCCGTGGTAAAGGTCACGGTCAACGAGCCCTGCACCGTGACCTGGGGGGAGAGCGGCAGCCATGTCTTTGCCGCCGCGGGCAGCCACGACATTACCTTTACCAGCAACGGGACCTTTGCCGTCACCGCCGTGGACGCCGCGGGCAACGAGAGCTTCAAAATGGTCCAGGTGGGCGACATTGACGACATCGCCCCCGTCATCAGCTTTACCAGCGGTACGGTCTATGTGCTGACCGGAGAGACCGATCTGGACGCCAAGCTGCGCGACGGCTTTGAGTACAGCGACAACCGGACCGCTGCGGACGCTCTGCAGATCGCCATCGACACGCAGGCCGATCTGACCGTGGCCGGGCAGTACACCGTCACCTACACCGTTACGGACGAGGCGGGGAACCGGACGGCGGCCACCCGGATCCTCCGGGTCGTCGGCGCGGACACCGTCTGCCTGAATGTGGACGGAAAGCTGGTCATGCCGGACAGTACCGCGGTGCTCCGCCCCGGCGCGCACACGCTGACTCTGACCAACAGCAATGAGCCCTACCAGATCAAGGCCCGGGCAGGCATCCTCAGCGCCGGACAGATGAAATATCTCTCCGGCAGCTCTCTGAGCTTTGACGCGAACGGCGGATTTACCGCTGCGGCCCCCGGCTACTATACGCTGCTGGTGACCACCCAGAGCCGGCAGACCATCCGTATCCTGATCTACGTGGAGCGGTGAGCGAAGGAGGAAGCTTATGAAAAAACGAATTCTGTCCTGGCTTCTCTGCGCAGTGCTTCTGGCGGGGCTCATCCCCGCCGGGGCGCTCCCGGTGCTGGCCGATGATGCGGCCGGCGTATGCACCATCAGCGACGACTATATCAGTGTGTCCGTCTCCAAGGCCAACGGCGGCTTTGCTGTGCGCACGGTGGAGGGCGACCGGCTGAAGAAATCGGACAATGACAAGAACCTGCTCTACCGCGACGGCACCTATGACACCTCCTTCGTGTCCTTCCGCGTGGGCGAGGGGGCGGATGCCAGGGACTATCTGTTCGGCGGCAAATATCCCGGCAGCAGCGCCGTGTCCGTTGCGGAGGAGAGCGGCGTCATCCGCGCCGTGTGGAGCGTGGACGGGCTGACCTTTACCCAGAGCATCTCCCTGGCCGCGGCCGGCTCCAACGAGTCCGGCATGGTCAGCATCGCCCTCAGCGTGGCCAACGCCTCCGGCGCAGCGGTGCCGGTGAAGGCCCGGATCCTCTACGATACTGCCCTGGGCAGCCAGGATTTCGGCTACTATCAGTATACGGACGCCGCGACACAGCAGGCCCGGACGGTAAAGCAGGAGCTGGTGCTGGACACTGTCCCGGACCAGATCTTCGCCGCGGACGATCCCTACAGCCCCTCTGTTTCGGCCTACACGGTGGCCGGCGGCAGTGTGAAGCCCTACCGGGCCGCCTTCGGCCACTGGAGCCGGCTGGCCAGCACGCTCTTTGACTTTCAGCCGGTCAGCACCCTGGACTTCACCAACACCCGCAGCGAGTACATGACCGCCGACAGCGCCTGCGCCCTGTACTTTGATCTGGGCGATGTGGCAGACGGCGGCGAGGCGGCGCTGGGCACCTTCTACGGCGTATTCTCCAACCATGCCACCCCTGCCAGTGACAGCGTTGCGGTGAACCTGACCGCACCGGTCCGGCTGGCGCTGAACGATGCCGGGGACGACTTTCTCCGGGAGACCGGCGCGGTGGGCGCGGCCCATTTCTCCGTGACGGTGGACTTTACCAGCATTGCCGCCGAAGGGGCGCAGGATCTGAAAAACGTGGCGCTGGTGGTGCAGACCACCCGGAATCTCCGCGTGCTGGATGACGACGGCAGCCCGATGGCCGGGCAGGACTATGAGAGCTCCACGCCCTGCATCATCCCCTACAGTGAGCTGAAGGTGGGGGAG
>CAKUHW010000194.1 GCA_934659415.1 uncultured Oscillospiraceae bacterium | reverse complement strand
CCGCCAGGGCTTTACCGACGGCTATTTCCTCGGCCGGACAGGGCCGGAGATGTTCGGCGTCCGGGAGGAGACGGCGGAGCCCAGGGCGCTGTTTGCCGAGGCCCGCGCCGCCTACGAAAAGGGGGAGGGCCCTGCCGTCCCCGTGCGGTTTTACGCCATGGTCCGCCCCGATGAGCCGGTGCAGGTGGGCGTGGAGGACCGGGAGGGCCGGGTGGTCACCGCCGCGGGCCCCGTGCCCGAGAGCGCCCGCACCCGGCCCCTGACGGCGCGGGACGTGGAGACCCAGCTGGCCAAGACCGGCGGCACGCCGTACGGCTGCACCGGGGTGCGGGCCCTGGTGAAGGACGGGCTCTCCGTGCCCATCTCTGCCCTGAACGCCCTGCGCCGCCAGGTGCTGGACGAGCTGAGTGCCCTGCGCGCCGCCCTGCCCCAGCGCCGTCACGGCGCGTACAGCCCTGGGGCCCGGTATGAAAACCCCAAGGGACCGCCCCGGCTGACCGTGTCCCTGCGGTCTCTGCGCCAGCTCAGCGGCGAGCTGCTCCGGCAGCCGCCGGAACTCCTCTATCTGCCCGCGGAGGAGCTGGCCGCCGGGCAGGACCGGGTGCGGGCGCTGCTGGACCGGGGAGTTCCCCTCTGTGCGGTCCTGCCCCGGGTGTGCTTTGACCGGGAGTGGGACAAGCTGCGGCGGGAGCTGGATATCTGCCTGGAGCTGGGGGTCGGCCAGGTCCTCACGGGAAACCTGGGTCAGATCGGCCCGGCGGCCGCCATGGGCTTTGCGGTGCGGGGAGATTTCGGCCTGCAGGTGTTCAACTCCCAGGCGGTGAAGGAATACAAGCGCATGGGCCTGTGCTCCCTCACGGCCTCCTTCGAGCTGCGCCTGACCCAGATCCGCGACCTGGCCAAGGCGGTGGATGTGGAGATGCTGGCCTACGGCCGCCTGCCGCTGATGATCACCGAGAACTGTGTGATCCACAACCAGTTCGGCCGCCATGTGTGCGGCAACAGCAACGTTCTCACCGACCGGAAGGGGGTCCGCTTCCCGGTGGTGAAGGCCTGGGGCTGCCGCAACGAGATCCTCAACGCCAACAAGCTGTTTCTGGCGGACAAGGGGGAGAAGCTGGAGCGCCTGGGCCTGTGGGCCCTGCGGCTGTCCTTCACCACAGAGAACGCCATGGAGTGCGCCCAGGTGCTGGAGCGCTACCGGGGCCGGGGAAGCTATGCCCCCGCAGACTACACCCGGGGCCTCTACTACCGGCAGGTGGAGTAGCGCTCCGCCGAAGATTTTTAACCGCCGCCCCGGCTCCGCCGGGCGGTACAGCAAGGAGCTTTGATATGGATATCATTCTGGCCTCCCAATCCCCCCGGCGGCGGGAGCTGCTGGGGCAGATGGGACTGAAGGACTTTCGGGTGGTCTCGCCCCAGGTGGACGAGACGGCGGAGGGCCGGCCCGGCCCCGCCGGACTGGTGGAGCAGCTGTCCCTGCGCAAGGCCGCGGCCGTGGCGGCGCGGGAGGGGACGGACGCCCTGATCATCGCCGCGGACACCGTGGTGGCGCTGGACGGCGCCGTGCTGGGCAAGCCGGCCGGGCGGGCGGAGGCCGCCGCCATGCTCACGGCTCTGTCCGGGCGGACCCACCAGGTGTATACCGGCGTCACCGTGCTGTGGGGCGGGTGCACCGTCACCGCCCACGAGCGCACCGCCGTCACCTTCCGCACCCTGACGCCCGGCGAGATCGAGAATTACATCGCCACCGGCGAGCCTATGGACAAGGCGGGCGCCTACGGCATCCAGGGCCTGGGAGCGCTGCTGGTGTCCGGCCTGGAGGGAGATTATTTCAATGTGATGGGCCTGCCGGTGTTCCGGCTGGGCCGGATCCTGGCGGAGCTGGGGCTGGACCTGCTGGCAGACGCCGCCGGACGGAGCTGAGGAGCGGACGATGAAAAAGTTTCTGCGGGAAAACGGCGTGCTGCTGGTGCTCATTGCCGTGCTGCTGGCGGCGGCGCTGGCGGTGGGCTCCGCCCTTATGGGCTTTGACCCGGTCTCCGGGGTGATCAACGCAGTGGGCGCGCCCTTCCGGGCCCTGTCCTCCGCCGTGTCCGAGTGGAGCCAGTCCCGGTATGACCGTGCCTTCCGCTACGAGGAACTGGAGGCGGAGAACGAGGCGCTGCGCCGCCGGGTGGCCGAGCTGGAGGAGGCCGCCCGCACCGGGCAGGATGCCCAGCGGGAGGCGGAGCGGCTGCAGGACCTGCTGGGGCTGGCCCGCCGCCAGCCGGAGCTGACCTATGAGGAGGCCACCGTGACCGGCCGGTCCACCACCAACTGGGCCTCCCAGCTGACCATCAACCGGGGCAGCCTGCGGGGGGTGGCCGTGGACGACTGCGTGGTGGACCAGTACGGCGGCCTGGTGGGCGTGGTCACAAAAGTGGGGCCCAACTGGGCCCTGGTCACCACCGTGGTGGACCCGGACAGCCAGCTGGGCGGCCGGGTGGCCCGTACGGACGATGATGTGATCGCCGGCGGGGACTTTACCCTGATGCGGGAGGGGCTGCTGAAGCTCAGCTATCTGCCCCAGGAGGACGGCCCCGGAGAGGGAGATCAGGTCACCACCTCCGGTCTGGGGAACAAGTACCCCGCGGGGCTGGTGATCGGCACCATCCGCTCAGTGTACACCGAGGCGGACGGAATCAGCCGCAGCGCCCTGGTGGAGCCCGCGGTCCAGCTGGACCGGGTGCGCTACGTCTATGTGGTCACGGATTTCGGGGGCGGGGAGTGATATGCGTACGCTCTTTCTGCTGCTGTGCGCCGCCGCCTCCCTGACGGCGGCCCTGCTGCTGTGTGCCCGCCTGGCGGGGGCGGACAGCCTGCCCCTCGCCCGGCCTACGGCCCTGCGCGGCACGCCCTTCGGCCGCCGGGAGCGGCTGTACGCCCTGGCCTGGGGCGTGGGGGCGGTATGCCTGGCCTGGGCGGTCAGCGCATTGTACTGCGCCATTTTCGGGGACGGCCTGTCCCTCTCCGCGCTGCTGAGCGCCTGGAAGAAATATGACGGCTACCACTACCTTGGCCTGGCGCAGAAGGGGTATGCCGGCTATACTGAGGACGGCAGGCCCCTGTTTCTGGTGTTCTTCCCGCTGTACCCCTGGCTGATCCGGGCGGTCCATCTGGTCATCCCCCACTGGCAGCTGGCGGCCCAGACCCTGTCCGCCCTCTGCTATGTGGGCAGCTGCGTGCTCTTCTTCCGCCTGGTGTGC
>CAKUHW010000193.1 GCA_934659415.1 uncultured Oscillospiraceae bacterium | reverse complement strand
TGTAGCCGGCAGCATGGTTTATGACCGTGAACGGGCGAAAAAGGCGCTGATCGATGCAGGCTTTGGTGAACGGCTCGCATCGATGAAAAAGGGTCTGGACACAATGATCTACAAAAATCTGTCCGATGATGGCGTAGAGGTTTCCGGCGGTGAGGCTCAAAAAATCGCCATTGCCCGCGCGCTCTATAAGGATGCACCATTCATCATTCTGGACGAACCTACCGCGGCGCTTGACCCGATCGCCGAGGCGGAGATCTACTCCAAATTCGATGAAATTGCAGGCAATAAAACGGCGATCTATATCTCCCATCGTCTGTCCTCCTGTAAGTTCTGCGATGAGATCGCGGTATTCCATGGCGGAGCCGTTATCCAACAGGGCAGCCACGCCGAACTGGCAGCTGATGCAGACGGCAAATACTACGAGCTATGGAACGCGCAGGCACAGTATTATACAGAGTAAAACAAATTCAGAGCAGTTCCCAAGGGAGGGAACTGCTCTGAACTATTGCATGGAACGGCCCGCACTTTCGGTCAGTTTTCACTCTCTGCAGAGGGTTCCGGCCCCTGCTCCTGGTCGTCAAACCGGGTCAGATCGTTGGAATGGCTTTCCTTCCAATTGTCTGCATCCAGCAGCTCTGCCCGGCAATCCGCCAGGTACCAGCTGAGCCGCTGTACGCCAAGCGCCAGCGCGGCACCGACGCCTGCAGACAAAAATACCAGCGGCAGCATCGCCCGTTTCCCGTCACGAACACCGCTGCTGTACGCCTCGTGCTGAACACGCTCCAGCAGCTTATGCGGCCCGCTGAGCTCCATTGCCTTGTGCAGCAGCGGGGCGCGATTCGATTCTCTCAACATGGAAATAACCTCCTTTGTAGTTATAAAACAGTTCAAGCCCTTGGGTGTGCCCGGGCGTAAACATCCCGCAGCTTTCGGCTGACTACCTGCACGTAGATCTGCGTTGAGGAGATATCCGCATGACCCAGCATCTCCTGAATGGAATGAAGGTCTGCGCCATTTTCCAGCAGGTGTACGGCAAAAGAATGCCGCAGCGTATGCGGAGTGATATCCTTGCTGATTCCCGCCTTCTCCTGGTACTGCTTTACGATCTTCCAAAAGCCCTGGCGGCTCATCCGCTCTCCATTCATATTTACAACCAGGGCGCTGGCCTGCGGTTCAGCCAACAGCAGCGGCCGCACCTCATTGATATAGGCAGACAAGGACCGGACTGCCGCCTTATACAGCGGAATCACCCGCTCCCTATTCTTCCCGGTACAGCGCAAAAAACCCACCGATATATTCACATCCTGGATATCCAGGGCGATCAGCTCTGAGACTCTGATCCCAGTGGCATAGAGAATCTCCAGCATAGCCTTATCCCGGCATCCTTTTATCTCGGAAGGATCAGGCTGTTCCAGAAAGAGCTCAACTTCATGGCTGGACAAGATCTCCGGCAATTTCCGCTCCGGCTTTGCCGGAGTAAAGCCCTTCGCCGGATTTGCCGTCACAAGCCGTTCCGCCACCATAAATCCATAAAAGGATTTCAACGCGGCCGCCGAACGGACCACCGTTGCATCAGATTTTCCCTTTGCCGACAAATAGGAGGCATAGTGGCGCACATCCTCCTGGGTGACCTGTGGCAGTGCGACACCCTCATAGTCCAGCCACTGCGCAAACTGCCGGATATCTCTGAGGTAAGAGCAGAGCGTATTCTCAGATACCCTTTTGTTTTTGACCAGCCATGTCTCATAATCAACCAGATAGTCCAAGCGCTCACCCCATTTCCCTCAAAAAAATCGCTCCGACACTACAGAAAGCAGCAGCGGCGTTACAGTCCACTGCAGCAGAGCCGCCGCCAAGGCGCACAGGAGTCCGCCGGCAGCCGCGATCAGATAGCTCTTCTGCCCCTCTGCGTCCCTGAAGCGCCCAGCCGCACGGCAGAACGCTCCGCTCCCCGCAGCAAAGAGTGCCGGGACACCGATCAAGGAAGAGACCGCCAACACGGCCCACCCCGCATAGATACCCGGGGAACCTAAAAGCCGCACAAAGCAGCACCCTGTGTAGCAAAGAAGAAATCCCCGGTAAAAAAGCAGCAGCGGGATCCCCATTGTGCCAAAGCCGGTCAGACCCAGCAGAAGCGCGGCGGCGACCCAGCGAAGCTGCCGCCATACAACACGCGCCGCCGCCACGGAACCGCCGCTCTCCGCCGCCCGCTCCAGACCGGAGCGCAGCAGCTCTCCCAGAGCATCCTCCGGACGGCACAGCAGTGCAAAAAGAAGCCCGGCTCCGATCCCAAGCAAAAAGCACCCGGACAGCACCGTCATGTGGCCCCACTTCCGCCAACGCCGGCCAAAACCTATTGTAGGCCGATTTGAACCGCCTGCCATGGGCAATCACCTCACAGACAAGCTATTCATCACAAGCCCTCTCTATGCCATCAAGAGACAAAAGGACACGGCCGAAGCCGTGTCACGCCCTGACGGTATACCGGAAAAGCAGAGCAGGCCGTCTGGCGCACCAAAACGCCTGCCCGAAAACAATATAGCTTAAACCCGCTCGAAACGCAAGAGCTTTTCCGCAAACGCCTCATTTTTGTGTTTTATGTATACGTTTTATGTAAACGATATTATGTAAACTCTCTTACCTGCGTTCCTGCAAAGTGCTGCTGCACGCTATGTTGTATCCGTGCCATGGCTTCAAGCCAAATCTTGCGCCCCCCTCCTCCGGATCTTCTCTCCCCCTTCCGAATCTGCCACAATTGCGGCGCAAAATCTGTCGTCGAATTCACAATTGGTTTTGCTCACCGCTCTCTTTTGCGGCTCTCACTTCCAGGCCGGCACCCATCCGCCTATGGATGCATAGGCTGAACTGGCGACAATGTCGACCATGTTTCAGGGAGGAACCTGTTTTGGAATTCGAACCGACTCCTCGCCCCTGTGATGCCGGCAGCGGCGATTTGCCATCCTGTGCACCGCTGGCTGTACCCTATGTGCCCTTTCAGCCGACGGAAACGGACAGATATTCACAGACGGATGCTCTGGCCGCGGGTACGCTTTTCCCGGGTTTAAATCTTCCGTTTCATCTGAAAACCGAGCCATCGACCCTGGCCGAAAGCGCAGTGCTTGAGCTCCAGGCCCTTGATTTCGTGCTGGATGAGCTCGGTTTATATCTGGATACTCATCCCTCCGACCAGGAGGCTTTTCAGCTCTATCGTCAGTACGGCAAGTTGGCCAAAGAGGGGCGCCAGCGCTATCAGGCGAAGTAC
>CAKUHW010000192.1 GCA_934659415.1 uncultured Oscillospiraceae bacterium | reverse complement strand
GGTTGGCCCCGTGCTTCGTGCGGGAGAACACCAGGGCGGAGGGGATGTCCATGGTGCGGATGAGGTGGGCCAGCAGCTTTGTCTTGTTGGCCTTGTCCACATAATACAGGGACTGGCGGATGACCTCCACCGGGGAGGACACCGGGTCCACCGCCACGCTGGCGTAGTCGTGGAGCAGGCCGTTCACCAGGCCCATGACCTCGGGGGGCATGGTGGCGGAGAAGAACAGGGTTTGCTTTTGGGCGGGCAGCAGCTTGAGCACCCGCTTCACGTCGTGGATGAAGCCCATATCCAGCATCCGGTCGGCCTCGTCCAGCACGAAGATCTCAATGCGGCTCAGATCCAGCAGGCCCTGGCCCTGCAGGTCCAGCAGGCGGCCGGGGGTGGCCACCAGGATATCCAGCCCCCGGCGGATGGCGTCCACCTGGGGCTGCTGGCCCACGCCGCCGAAGATCACCGCGTGGCGCAATGACAGGTGCTTTCCGTAGGCTTCAAAGCTCTCGCCGATCTGAATGGCGAGTTCCCGGGTGGGGGTGAGGATCAGGGCCCGGATATACCGGGGGGAGGGGGCGGCGGCGCTGAGCCGCTGCAGAATGGGCGCGGCGAAGGCACAGGTCTTGCCGGTGCCCGTCTGGGCGCAGCCCAGCACGTCCCGGCCGGCCAGCGCCGGCGGGATGGCCTGCGCCTGGATGGGGGTGGGGGCGGTGTACCCGGCCTGCTCCAGGGCGGTCACGATGGGGTCGATAAGACCCAGCTGGCGAAATTTCATAGTGTTGCTTCCCTTACAAATATATTCCGTCAGAACAGCTTGCCCGCTTCCCGCCCGGTCCATACGCCGGCGGCGGGCATAGCTATCCATAATAAGACATTCTATTATAACAGCAAATCCCGCCGGACGCAAGTGCGGCGGAGGGGGCGGAGCATAAAAAAACGCGCGGGGGCCGCAGAAAAAGGCCCGGACCGCCTTTTCTGCAGGCTCAGGACCCGGACGCGCCGGGCGCTTGTTAAAAAACTTGCTTTTCCCCGTGCTGTAAAGTAGAATAGTCCCATATCCGTAAATGACAGGAGTGACCCTTGTGACCGTTCACCAGATGAAATGCTTCCTGACGCTGGCGGAGATGCTCAACTTCAGCCGGGCCTCCGAGGTGCTGAATATGACGCAGCCGGCGCTGAGCAAAATGATCATCAGCATTGAGGACGAGGTGGGGACGACCCTGGTGCAGCGCACCAAGCGCAGCGTAGTGCTCACCGACGCGGGGCGGGTGCTCTGCCGCCACTTTGAGCAGATCCTCTCCCAGTACCAGTTCGGCGTGGATCAGGCCCGGGCCGCCGGTCACGGCCAGCGGGGGTGCGTCCGGCTGGGCTTTTCCAGCGTGGTGAACTCCGTAATTCTGCCGGAGCTGATGGGCAAGCTCCGCCGGGACTTTCCCGACATCGATGTCGCCCTGCACGACGCCACCCAGGTGGAGCTGCTGCAGATGCTGAGCGGCGGCGACCTGGACCTGATCTTTGCCGACTCCTTTGTGCTGGACTCCTACCCCCTCCTCGCCTACCGCACCATCAACACCCAGGAGCTGGGCGTGATGCTCAGCCGCGAGCACCCTCTGGCGGGGCGCAGGGAGATCGACCTGGAGGAGCTGCGCGGGGAGAACCTGCTGATCTCCGGCCGGCTGGGCCAGGTCCCCTCCGGCCCGTCCACCACCAACGCCGTGGTCACCAGCGTGCTCTACGAGAGCGGGCTGATCTCTCAGGTGACCCAGGTGACCCGGACCATCAGCAACATGATCGTGATGGTGGACTGCGGGCTGGGCGTGGCGGTGCTGCCCCGGCAGATGCTGGGCTACGCGCCGGCCTCCGTGCAGTTCGTGCCCCTGGTGCGGGGCGTGGAGCGGGAGCCGCTCACCCTCAACGTGATCGCCGTGTGGAACCCGGACCGGAAAAACGCCTGCGTGTCCACGGTACTGGAGGTCATCGACCGCATCCTGGCCGAGGTGGAGTGAGGCCCGCCCCGGCATAACTGAAAAAAGCAATTGGAATTTCCTCTTTCGCCGCCGGAGTGCTACTATGAAAGCAGTAACACCCGGCGCGCTGTCTGCCCGGGGTCTGAAGGAGGAACATCACGATGAACAACCGCGTATGTAAGGCGCTCGGCATCCGCTATCCGGTGGTGCAGGGGGCCATGGCATGGAACTCCATGCCGGAGCTGGTGGCGGCGGTATCCAACGCCGGCGGCCTGGGTGTGCTGGGCAGCGGCCCCATGCCGGCGGATATCGCCCTGGAGAACATCGAAAAGATCCGCGCCCTGACGGACAAGCCCTTCGGCGTCAACGTGTTTCTGGACGCAGGTCCCATGCTGGAGGAGAAGGCGGAGAAGCTGTCCAAGGCCAATATCCCGGTGATCTACATCGACACGCTGAACATCCTGCAGCGGGACTTCACCAAGAAGTACTATGATATTTTCAAGCAGGGCGGCTCCAGGATTCTGGCGAAGATCAACTGTCTGGAGGACGCCCTGGTGGCCGAGGCCTGCGGCGCGGATGCCATCATCTGCAAAGGTCTGGAGGGCGGCGGCCACAAGAGCAAGATCGCCGCGGGCATCCTGCTCACCGAGGTGGCGCAGCACATCAAAAACACCCCCCTGCTGGTCTCCGGCGGCATCGCCGCGCCCAGCCAGATGGCGGGCTACGTGCTCATGGGCGCGGAGGGCATCGAGATGGGCACCGCCTTCATCGCCACCGAGGAGAGCCCGGTGCACCCCAACTACAAAACCGGGATCGTAGCCGCCTGCGACATCGACGCGGTGTACCTGGGAGACTGCACCGGCGAGGCCAGCTGGCAGGTGCGCAATGAAAAGGCCAAGCGGCTGGACGCCATTGAGGCCAACAACGTGCGCTCCGTGGCGGCGGAGCTATTCAAGAAGGAGGCCGCCGGCTCTGGCCGCATCGCCGCCCAGACCGGCGACACCCAGATCAACGGCTCCATCATGTGCGGCGCCACCGTAGCGCTGGTGAACAGCATCTCCACCGTGGACGAGCGGGTGCGCGGCATGTGCGAGCAGTGCGAGGCCCTGCTGCGCCGCTCCGCCACGCTGGGGCTCGGCTGAGCGGCGGCAGGATCTTCAGCCGCAATGCGGCCCGGGTGCGGCAAACGGTCTGCCCCGGGCCGTTATTTCTGTTATAAGCTTTTTTAATTTTACAACCCCACTGCCCCCGGATATTATATTTATTAAAAGAAAACGGCCGGGGCCCGTCAGGGCCTGTGCTACGG
>CAKUHW010000191.1 GCA_934659415.1 uncultured Oscillospiraceae bacterium | reverse complement strand
GCCTGAAGGGGTCTGTCTGTCAACTGACGCAATCGCCTGTATGCCGTCCTTCTTTTTTCTCCGCTCCGTCTCCGTCCGTGCGCGCGGGCGTTCTCAGAACAGCTGCCCCGGCAGCCGGAGCTTTTCCTTCGGCGGGAAAGCCGCCTCAAACCGCGCAAAGGCCTCCGGCTCCCGCTGGCAGACGAAATAGCCTTCCGGGTCCCGGTAGGTGCCGGAGATCCCATCCAGGAAGCCGGGCGTCAGCTCCCGGATGAGAAAATAGTCCGCCTCCGGGTCGTCGGCATAGCGCACGCCCTTTGTTTTGGCCGGGACAAAGCCAGATTTGCCGTAAAAGAGAATGTTGCCGGTGATGGCCAGGGCCCCCGCGCCCATCTCCCGGGCCTTCTCCATGGAATAGTCCAGCAGGCGCTTGCCGTAGCCCTGCCGCTTGCAGGCCGGCGCGATGCCGATGGGTCCGAAGGTCATAATGGGCACCTTGCGCCCGTCGTCACAGTCGATCTCCGAGCGCACATAGATGACCTGTCCGATCAGCACGCCGTCCAGCTCCATGACCAGGTCAAGCTCCGGCACAAAGGCGGGGTCGTCCCGGTAGCGGTGGAGCACATAGTGCTCCATACAGCCCGGGCGGTAGACGTTCCAGAACGCCTCGCGGGTCAGCCCCTCGGTATTTCTCCGGTCCTCCTCCCGCTCGGGGCGGATCACGATCTTCTTTTCCTCCATATAAATGCTCCTTTCTTCTGTCCGCAGGCCGCGGAAAGGACCCCGGCCTTTTCTGCGGCCTCATGCAATTGTCCTGTGCTCCCCTTCCCCGGCGGCTCAGCCCCGGGTGAGGAGCCGGGCGATCTCCATGGTGACGATCTTCAGCACCGCGCCGCCGGACATGATGTAAAACCAGGTCTCCCTGACCCGCTGCGTTTTCGCGATGGGCGTGGCAATGGCGGCGGCGAGAATCAGTGCCGCGCCGATGCAGCCCACAAGGGAGGGCACGCTGAACAGCGGAAACAGCCCCGGCGCGCAGCTGCCGTCTATGGCGTGCTGAACGGTCTTGTCCAGTCCGTCCCGGGCCGCTGCAAAGCAGCAGACCACAAGGCCGAACACCAACACGATCATGCTCCGGCGCCCCCAGTACTGAATATGCCCGCGGCCGGCCGCCGAACCGCCGATAAAGCCCAGCAGGGCCAGAATCATCAGCGTTGTAAGGATGGTCACACCGTTTTCAAAATAGAGCTTCATTCTGCCGCATCTCCTTTTTCCGTCCCGCGCTCTCCGCGCCCGGCCTCCACTTCGGCGATAAACCGGTCGATATGCGCCCCCAGCAGAGCGGAGACAGGCTCCTTCTCCACCGCGCCGTCATAGACGCTGTAGAGCAGATACATCGGCCCATAGAACTTCAGCGCCAGCTGCATGGCTGCAGCATCGCTGTCCGTCAGTCTGCGGAAGATGGCCGCCATATACTCCAGGGGCCCGCCCGCAAGGTAGTCGTGGTGGAGCCGGGCCAGGGCCGGGTCTCGAAACTGCTCCAGGGTCAGCATTCTGCGGAAATTCGCGGAGAACGGCTCCTTTGTCCAGTGGTCGAACTGCGCCATGCTGTATGCGCGGATCCGCTGGACCGGCGTGCGCATGTACGCCTGGGCAAAGCCGTCCGGCTCGCTCTCCGGCATCTCATACGCCTCGGCGCGCTCCCGGTCCATCTGATTCATCCGCTCCACGATCCGATCCAGAATCTCCTGCTTACCCGCATAGTGCTTATACAGCGCGGCCTTGGTGATTCCCAGCCGCCCCGCAATGTCGCTCATGGAGGTCCCGAGATACCCGCTCTGGGCAAACAGCTCCAGCGCAGTCTCCAGGATGCGCTCTTTTGTGCCTCCGGCCATGGTATTTCCCCCTTTATATAATAGTGACCGACCGGTAACTCTCATTATAGTTACCGGTCGGTCACTTGTCAAGGGTTTTTTGAAAACTTGGCGGCAAGGCATTACGGTCTGCTCGCTCCCGGCTTTGTCTTTCAGGTATTCCCTCCGCAGCTCTTTTGTGGTATTATATTTGCACACCCATGCGGTGATCTCCGCCGCCGGAAAGTATTCTGAAAGTATGAGGGTCCCGCCAATGGCCAGAATATCTACCAAAGAGAACAAGAACATCTACCAGCTCACCCGCGAGGGGCTGAAGCTCACCCGTGAAGCTGCCAGCGGACTGTTGGAGGCGATCCCGCCGGAGCGCATTGAGAAGATCGAGAATGAGCGCTCGCTCCCGCATCCCGACGAGGTGCTGACGATGGCGGAGAAATACAAGCGTCCTGACCTCTGCAACTACTACTGCGCCAACCAGTGCCCCATCGGGCAGGAATATGTGCCGGAGGTCAGGATCCGGGATCTGTCGCAGATCGTGCTGGAAATGCTGGCCTCCCTCAATGCAATGAACAGGCGGAAGGACCGGCTCATTGAGATCACCGCCGACGGCATGATCACCCCCGACGAGCTGGAGGATTTTGTGTTCATCCAGGAGGAGCTGGAGCGCATTTCCATCACAGTGGAGACTCTGCAGCTCTGGGCCGAGAAAATGCTGGCGACGGGCATGATCGACAAAATGCAGTATGAGGCCTGCTGTGCCCGGCGCCGCTCCGGAAAAACCGAATAGTTTCTCTCAAAGTGAAAATAGACCGCCTGATTTTGCCAACACAGTGATTTATTCTTCTCCCTGTCTGCCGTATACTGTCATCAAGCAGAGGGTCCGAGGCGCTGCAAGCTGACGAAAGGAGGCGGTCTTTTTGGATACAAGGGAGCGGATTTCGACGATCCGGCTGTTAAAAATGGTCGAAACAGAGTCAGAATACGCAGCAAGAATCGGATTGGAGCTGTCAAAGCGGGAAAAAAGCGAAGTCCTGAACGGGCAGCAGGGAGCAGATGCATAAGATCTGCGGCAGATCTCAGGAAAGGTGCCGGCAATGTACTGCGCGGCAGTGCATTGGCCGAAGTGAAACCCGGCAGCGCTGTTTGACAGGCAGTTACTAAAACAAAACATATAGAAAAGGAGAACCATATGGACACTTTACTCAAAGTACTTCCCATTGCGATCCCCGTCATTCTCGTTATCCTCATTGCCCTCATGGGCTACGTTAAGGCGCCGCCTGATGTGGCGTACATCATCTCCGGCCTGCGCAAGCACCCGAAGGTGCTCATCGGACGCGCAGGCGTAAAGATCCCGTTTCTGGAACGCGTGGATAAGCTGATCGTCCGCCAGATCTCCATCGACATCAAGTCCGAGGGCTATAT
>CAKUHW010000190.1 GCA_934659415.1 uncultured Oscillospiraceae bacterium | reverse complement strand
GGACAGGACCAGGGCGGAGCGGTCCTGAGCCGGCATCGCAGCAAGATCCAGCTTGCCTGTGGGTTCCGGCGGCTGGTAAAAAAGGCCCGGCATCAGCGGGCGCTTTGCGGACAGATCCGTATCCACCCGGCGCAGGCAGTCGGTCATGCGTCCCTCTCCGCCCACCATAACAAGATTGGACCTGCGCCCGATGCACTCCAGGATCAGCCTGCGCTCCACCCGATCCCCCAGTTCGCTGAGCGTTTCAAAACGGAGCTCCAGCAGGCGCTCCATAGGAGGCTGCGAGATATCCAAGAGGCGCCCGCCGAGATAATATTTGCGCAAAAGCATGCAGAACATGGGCGGCGTTTCGGGATTTTCCCGGGCAATGGAGGTGAGCTGAGCCCTGGGATGGCCCGGATTGGCGGAGAGAAGCAGCTTCACATTCCCGCCCCCGGTGCGCATGTGCAGCACAACCTCGTCCCGGGTGGGCTGATAGATCTTGTCGATCTTTCCGCCGAGCAGCACTCTGCGCAGCTCGGCCGTCAGGGCTGTCATTGTGATCGCATCCAGGGGCATGGCTCAGTCCTCCATCATGATCTCAAAAAGCTGATTTAACCGTTCTGTGCGGCCGCGGAGCCACAGATATCCGAAAAGTGCCTCCTGCGCCGTCGCCATATGGTATTCTCCCACAGTCGCTCCGCGGGGCACACTGGCCGTCCGGCTGTTGCGCCCCCGACGAAAGACCTCCTGCTCCTCCTCGGTGAGCATCGGAAGGATCCTTCGGGTCCGCGCAGCCTGGGCCGGGGCGGAGACATAGGTCACCGCAGCCTTGTGCAGGCCCTTGTTTGTGGCCTTGCCGTGCAGACAGAGCCAGGAGCGCACCATCAGTTCATATACGCCGTCTCCCAGGTGCGCCAGACCGAGGCAGCTGAGGCCATCGATCAGGTCCTCCCCTGCGGACAGGTGGAAATAATCCATGTGTATTCTCTCCTCCGGCCTCCTGCGGAGGCACGTTTTCTCAAAGAATACCACAGTTCCATCCCTGTTTCAAGGACAAAAAAGCTCCGCCGGGGACGACGCCCCGGCGGAACGATAACGGGCCAAAGCCCGGCGCATTTTGCTCGGGGGTGCCGTTCTGCTCCGGCGCGCCCCGATTCTGAGAAAAGAGAGAGAGGGAGGATGTCAGCATTGCTTCTGACGGTGTTATCATACCAAAGCCCGCCCTCTGAATCATGGCTTTTTTTAGAATGTTTTGTAAAGGAATTGTGAACACCGTTTTATTCAACGGCATAGCTTCCACGCGCCAAAAACTGGGTGCCGCCAGCAGACGAGGCCGGGTTCAGGGTGATGTACACGGCGGACACATAGCCGGTCAGGCCGCCGCCGCTGACCTGATACCAGCTGCCGGTAGTGCTGAGAATGGTCACCGCCGTCCCGGAGGACAACTGCCCAAGAATTTTATAGCTGCTGCCGGCTCCGGAGCGCACATTCAGCGGGCCGGCGTTCACCGTGCCGGTAAGCTTGTCCTCGGGGACCGTCAGGGTGCAGGCGCTCTCCGCATAATAGAGGTGGTTGGTTTTCAGACTCTGCCCCTTTTCCAGGACCGTGCCGTCGGTCTGATCCAGCAGCGCTGTATCCGCCGCAGCCGCCCCGCTGCGCAGTATCAGTTCGGTCCCGGCAGGGCATTTCAATTTCCGACCCCTTTCCAGCGAGACGCCCTGGAACAGCGCGCGTCCCTGTTCTCCGGAGCCTGTCTCCGCCTCATCGATGGCCTGGCTGACCTTGCTGTCCCAGTCGGCGATAGACTGCTCCAGTTCGCTTTTCACCTGTGCGCCGCTGTCCTCCAGCTTCTGATCTACCATGGCCTCGACCTGGCCGGTAAAAACATTCTTCAGGTAGCTCAGCGTCACCAACGGGTCGTCCTGGCCCCCGGCGGCATAGGCACCGGTGGCTACCGCTGCCGCGCACAGTACGAGCAGGATCAGTTTTCCTCTGCGTTTCATTCTCTGTCTCCTCCGCGATGTACCGGGCCTGCCCCGGATAGCCGGGGCAGGCGATGTTCTTATGTCTGCATCAGATCAGTGTCTCTGTCTTGAGTCCAAAGCTTACGGCGATCGCCCCATCCACCTGGTGCATGACCTGGTCGCTCACACGGCCCATATGCTCCCGCAGGCGCTTTTTGTCCAGTGTGCGCACCTGCTCCAGCAGAACGATCGAGTCTCTTGGGAGCCCCGCGCTGTTGGCCGCCAGGTCGATATGAGTCGGCAGGCGGGCCTTTCCTGTCTGGGAAGTGATCGCCGCGGCGATCACTGTGGGGCTGTGCTTATTTCCGGTATCATTCTGGACAATGAGCACCGGGCGCACGCCCCCCTGCTCACTGCCCACCACCGGACTGAGGTCGGCATAATAGATATCGCCGCGCTTCACATTGCTGTTGTCCACAGAACTTCACACTCCGCCGGATATATAGTGCCTGATTTACGCGGGCATCTCAGGTACTAACATTCTCCCACGGGACAGCGGCTTTTATACACCGCCGCGCTCGCCGCCGGTCCTCCCGGCGGGCTTCCTGTCTATCCTATGCGTGCAGATAAATTCTTGGCACCCGCGGCGAGACGGCGCACAGCAGTTCATATTGGATCGTTCCGGCCAGTGCCGCCGGCTGTTCAACAGGCAGGCGGCGGCCAAACACCTCCGCTTCGTCGCCCGGAGCCACCTCCGCCTCCCGGTCCAGCCCGACCATACACATATCCATGCACACGCGGCCTATAATAGGGCGCGGCTGTCCGCCCAGCCAGATGCTCCCCCGGTTGGACAACGCCCGGTGAAGCCCGTCAGCATATCCGATCGGCACCACGGCGACCCGGCCGCCCTCCGGGCCGAGGGAGGCGGTGCAGCCATAGCTGACCGGCGTGCCGCCCGGAAGATCGCGGACGGCGGCGACCCTGCTCTTCAGCGACATCACGGGCGTGAGCCCCGGACCGTCCAGCCCCTCGCAGGCGGGGTCCGGATAGCAGCCGTACAGCGCGATGCCGGGACGGATCATATCCATGTGTGTGCAGGGATAGTTTAACACAGCCGCGCTGGCCGCGCAATGGCGAATCGGAAAGGTCAGTCCGTGGGACCGCTCCAGTGTGTCCAGTGTGTCCAGAAAACGGGTAAACTGGAGCATTGTATAGTCTTCATCCCCATCGGCATTGGCAAAATGGGTGAACACACCCTCCCACTCCAGACCTGGCAGGGCGCAGATCGCGGCGGCCTCCCTGGCCGCGCCCTCCGCCTCATGGGCAAGCAGTCCCAGGCGGCTCATGCC
>CAKUHW010000189.1 GCA_934659415.1 uncultured Oscillospiraceae bacterium | reverse complement strand
TGCGGCCCCTGCTCCGAGATCTACTATGACCGGGGCGAGAAGTACGGCTGCGGCAAGCCCGGCTGCACCGTGGGCTGCGACTGTGACCGGTATATGGAGGTCTGGAACGTGGTGTTCTCCCAGTTCGACAACGACGGCGAGGGCCACTACACCGAGCTGAAGCAGAAGAACATCGACACCGGCATGGGTCTGGAGCGCCTGGCGGTGGTGTGCCAGAACGTGGACTCCCTGTTCGACGTGGACACGGTGATGAACATCACCAACAAGGTCTCCGAGATCACGGGCGCCCACTACGGGGAGAGCCACGCCCGGGACGTGTCCCTGCGGGTCATCACCGACCACATCCGTTCCGCCACCTTCATGATCTGCGACGGCGTGCTCCCCTCCAACGAGGGCCGGGGCTATGTGCTGCGCCGCCTGCTCCGCCGGGCCGCCCGCCACGGCAAGCTGTTGGGCGTGAACGAGCCCTTCCTCCACAGCGTGGTGGATACCGTGGTCCGTGAGAACGAGGGCCACTATCCCGAGCTGCGGGAGCGGCAGGCCTACATCACCCGGGTCATCCGGGTGGAGGAGGAGAACTTCGCCAAGACCATCGACGGAGGCCTGCGCATCTTCAATGAGATGCTCTCCGGCCACCAGGCCAAGGGGGAGAAGACCTTCTCCGGGGCCGACGCCTTCAAGCTGTACGACACTTACGGCTTCCCCATTGACCTGACGCTGGAAATGGTGGAGGAGCAGGGCATGACCCTGGATCAGGAGGAGTTCCGCCGCCAGATGGAGGAGCAGCGCCAGCGCGCCCGCAAGGCCCGGGAGGCCCTGGGCGACCTGGGCTGGGCCGGCGTGGAGTTTGGCAAGGAGGTCCCTGCCACCGAGTTCGTGGGCTACGACCACAACGCCATTGACGACGCCAAGGTGGTGGCGCTCGTGGTGGAGAACGAGCAGGCCGAGGAGCTGATGCCCGGGGTGGAGGCCATCGTGGTGCTGGACAAGACCCCCTTCTACGCCGAGATGGGCGGCCAGGTGGCCGACCATGGCGAGCTCACCGCCGGCGGCGTGCGCTTCACCGTCACTGATGTGCAAAAGAACAAGGGCGGCAAGTATATGCACTACGGCAAGGTGGCCGAAGGCGTGCTCAAGCTGGGGGACACCGTCACCGCCGCCATCGACACCGAGCGCCGCCGGGCCATCATGCGCGGCCACACCGCCACCCACCTGCTGGACGCCGCCCTGCGCAGGGTCCTGGGCGACCATGTCCATCAGGCAGGCTCTCTGGTGGAGCCCGACCGGGTCCGCTTTGACTTCACCCACTTCTCCGCCCTCTCCGCCGAGGAGCTGGCCCAGGTATCCGCCATTGTGAACGAGGCTGTGCTGGCCGGGTACGACGTGGTCACCGAGGTCCTCCCCATGGAGGAGGCCAAAAAGCGGGGGGCCATCGCCCTGTTCGGCGAGAAGTACGGCGACACCGTGCGCGTGGTGGACATGGGCCACGGCTTCTCCGTGGAGTTCTGCGGCGGCACCCATCTGGACAATACCGCCAAGGTGGGCGTGTTCCACATCACCAGCGAATTCTCCGTAGCCTCCGGCGTGCGCCGCATCGAGGCCACCACCGGCAAGGTCTCCCTGGAGGTCATGAACCGGGCCCAGCAGGCCCTGTTTGAGGCAGCCGCCATGCTGAAGGCCAAGCCCGCCAACCTGCGCGAGCGCCTGCAGCAGACCCTGGAGGAGGGCCGCGCCCTGCGCCACCTGGTGGAGAAATACAAGGCCCGTGAGGCTGCCGGCGAGGCTGACCGCTTCCTGTTCGGCGCCCGGGAGGTGGGCGGCCTGAAGGTCATCACCGCCGCCCTGAACGACGCCTCCCCCGACGCCCTGCGTCAGATGGGGGACACCCTGCGCAGCAAGGCGGACAACGTGGTGGCTGTGCTGGCCAGCGTGAAGGACGGCAAGATCACCTTCGCCGCCTCCTGCGGCAAGAACGCCGTGGACAAGGGCGTGAAGGCCGGAGATATCATCCGCACCGTCACCGCCCTGTGCGGCGGCAAGGGCGGCGGCAAGCCCGACTCCGCCATGGGCGGCGGCAGCGAGGTGCTCAAGCTGGACGACGCCCTGGCAGCCGTGGACGATTTCGTGGCCGGAAGGCTGTAAGATCCCGCGCCCGGCCCGGGCGAATAAAAGGAAAGAGGTGTTACCATGTCTGATGCGCTGAAGCACGACCCGAACTGCCTGTTCTGCAAGATCGTCAAGGGGGAGATCCCCTCCAACAAGGTGTACGAGGACGAACAGGTCTTCGCCTTTTACGACATCGACCCCCAGGCTCCTACGCATTTCCTGGTGATTCCCAAGGAGCACATCGGCTCCTGCGGGGAGATCACCGCGGCCAACGCCCCCGTGGCGGCCCACTGCTTTAAGGTCATCTCCAGGGTGACCCGCGGTCTGGGCGTCACCGACTTTCGGGTGGTGTCCAACTGCGGCCCCCAGGCGGGCCAGAGCGTGCCCCATCTGCACTTCCATGTGCTGGCGGGAAGAGACATGACCTGGCCCCCGGGCTAAGACGTTTTCCTGCGCGTGCCTCCCCGGCGGCATAGCCGCCGGGGCCTATGGATCGGAAAATGAATGCGGAAAGGGCTCCCTCATCGCGAGGGAGCCCTTTTGCTGTCAAAAAGCCAGCGGCAGCGTGTAAAGTGCAGGATTCACGGGCCGCATCCTTGCCGTTCCCTCCGGGAGAGGTGGCCGAGCGCAGCGAGGACGGAGGGGGAAAAACATACCCATGGTCAAAAGACAATACCCATTCAAAGAAGCCTGCAAGCCCCCTCTCAGCCGCCTTCGGTGACAGCTCTCCCAGGGGAAGAGCCAAAGGTCTGTACCCCGCAGGGCAGGGGCTCCGCCCCTGCCGGAAGCCGGCCCGCCGCTTACACGTTGAAGCGGAAGAGGATGATATCGCCGTCGCGCACCACATACTCCTTGCCCTCGGAGCGGATGAGGCCCTTCTCCCGGGCGGCGGCCATGGAGCCGCAGGCCTTCAGATCCTCAAAGGCCACGGTCTCGGCCCGGATGAAGCCCCGCTCGAAGTCGGAGTGGATCTTGCCCGCCGCCTGGGGGGCCTTGGTCCCCCGCACGATGGTCCAGGCCCGGCACTCGTCCTCGCCGGAGGTCAGGAAGGAGATCAGGCCCAGCAACTCGTAGCTGGCCTGGATGAGCCGGTCCAGGCCGGACTGGGCGATGCCCAGCTCCTCCAGGAACACAGCCTTCTCCTCCGGCTCCAGCTCGGCGATCTCCGCCTCCAGCTTGGCGCACACGGGGATGACCTGGGC
>CAKUHW010000188.1 GCA_934659415.1 uncultured Oscillospiraceae bacterium | reverse complement strand
GTAGGGCAAGGGCTCTGCCCTTGCCGCGGACTTAGTCCAGGGTCACGGTATTATAGAGGGGCTCCCCCGCCTCATACCGGCGCAGCAGGTCGCAGAACTGATCTACGGCGTCGTCCAGGTACTCGGCGTACACGGCGGAGCAGTGGGGGCTGACGATCACATTGGGCATATCCCACAGGGGATGGTCCGCGGGCAGGGGTTCGGGATCGATGGCGTCCAGGGCCGCGCCGCCGATGACTCCCTGCTGCAGGGCCCGGGTAAGGGCGTCGGTATCCACCACGGGGCCGCGGCCGATGTTGATGAGCACCGCCGTGGGCTTCATGGCGGCCAGGCGACCGGCGTCGATCATGTGGTAGGTCTCCGGGGTATGGGGGGTGACCACCACCACGAAGTCCGCCCGGGCCAGGGCCTCATCCAGCCGGGTGTTGGGCAGTACCTCATCAAAATGCTCCAGGGGCTTCACGGTGCGCTTCACGCCGATGGTGGTCATGCCGATGGCCTTGCACAGGCGGGCGGTCTCGGTGCCGATAGCCCCGGCGCCCACGATGCACGCCACCTTGCCCCTGGGGGCGGCAGGTGCCACGGCAAAGCGGCGGGTCCACACATGCTGCTGCTGGGCCCGGTACAGCTCCTGGCTGCGGCGCAGGAAGGAGATGATATACCCCAAGGCGGTCACGCCCATGATGGGTCCGTGGATGCCCTTGGCGTTGGTGACGATGGGGTGCCTGTCCAGCACCGCCCGGGACTGGGCCAGAGGGTCAAAGCCGGCGGAGAAGGTGTGGATCCACTTCAGCTGCTTGCTCTGGGCGATGTACCGCTCCGGAATGGGCCTGGTGCCGCCCCAGAGGAACAGCACGTCCCCGTCGCACCCCCGGCGCAGGGCCTCGTCCTCGTCCTCGCACCAGTTCAGCGTGCCGGAGAGGCAGGCGCGCATCTTATCGATGTGGGCCTGGGTGACCACCATGGGGACGACCGGGTGCTTGCCAAATACAGTCAGGTTTGCCATCGCGAAATATTCCTCCTTGTATTCACCGGCCAACGGCAGACCGGCAGTCTTTCTCCTCTCAGCATACGTGGTTTCCCCTGCCTCGTCAACCGGTTTTGAAATAGATTTTTTCTATCTGGACCCGCGCTCCGGATGGGGGCAGGCCCGCCGGGCAGGTGCGAACAGTTTGTAAACAATGGGGCCCTGCGGCGGAAAGCCATTGCCTTTTCCAGGGGGAGGTGGTAAAATGAACTGCCGTTTCCCCTCGGATAGGGGGAGACCAGACCGGAGCGCGCCCCGGCTGCGGGCCCCGGGAGGCGCCTTCGGCCGCCTCATTTTAATCGTAAGGAGTTTTTGCCATGAAGACACGCATTCTCGCCCTGCTGCTGGCCCTGGCCATGGGGGCCGCCCTGGCGGGCTGTTCCAACGGAGGGAGCGACCCCAGCCCCTCCGCCAGCCCTTCCGCGTCCGCCGAGCCCTCTGCCGACCCCTCTGCCGAGCCCTCGGAGGAGATCGTGGCCGACCTGAGTCAGGATGTGCTCACCTTCGCCGCCGGCGAGCTGGCCGGGCAGGACGATCTGCTCACCGTGAACGGCAAGGCGGTGCCCACCGACCTGATGCTCTACTGGCTGGCCTTCAGCTGCGCCTATTTTGAGAGCACCTACGCCGCCTACGGCATTACGGTGGCGGACTATACCGACGGCATTTTCACCGATGCCACCACCATGGCGGCCTACTATACGCTGCTGCAGGACAAGGCCGCGGAGAACGGCTGCCCCCTGACCGACGCCCAGCTGGCCGACATCACCGCCCAGCTGGAGGAGGAGAGCGGGTCTCTGGAGCAGATCAAGGCCCTCTGGGGGCTGGAGGACGACGATCTGGAGTTCCTCTACTCCGTCAACAGCCTGTACTCCAACCTGCTGGACGCCCTGGTCCCCGTGCCCACGGAGGAAGAGCTGAACAACTACGTCTACCAGGCCCGGCACATCCTGCTGCTCACCGTGGACATGAGCGGCACCCCCACCGTGAACGACGAGGGGGCCTATGTCTATCCCTCTCTGGACGAGGAGACCGTGGCCGAGAAGAAGGCTCTGGCGGAGGAGCTGCTGGGCAAGCTGAAGGAGGCCGACGACCTGGACGCCGCCTTCAACGAGCTGATGAACGAGTACAGCGAGGACTCCGGCCTGGCCGCCAACCCCGACGGCTATACCACCACCGTGGGCAAGATGGTGGCCCCCTTTGAGCAGGCCGCCCTGTCCCTGAAGCCCGGGGAGATCTCCGGCATCGTGGAGTCCACCTACGGCTACCACATCATCCTCCGGGGCGAGGTGGAGGATCTGGACAGCTACGCCGGCGAGTACCGGGAGAACCGGATGGACACCATCGTCAGCCAGTGGCTGGAGGAGACGGACATCCAGCCCTCCGATGCCTTCAAGGCCCTGGACGTGAACACCTTCTACCGCCGCTACGCGGCCTGGCAGGAGGCCTGGCAGGAGGCCAACCCCACCGCCGACCCCGAGCCCAGCGAGAGCTGAGCGGGGCATAGGGTCCATTCTGTTCCGGGCCGCTGCGGCGGCGAACTCTGCGGGGCTTTTTTGACAGTTTCCCGGGCCGCTGCGGCGGCCCGGGAGTTTTTTCATGTTTTTACCCGGCGGGACGCACTTTTTTCTTGCCAACGGCCCGGTTTTCTGGTATCGTAAATTGTCAAAGAGGCCCCTGCCGGCGGGCGGGGCGAGAAAGGGACGAGACGAACTATGGCACAGGAAAAAAACAAGCAGGTGACGCAGATCACCGATATGGAGCAGGACTTCGCCCAGTGGTATACCGATATCTGCCGCAAGGCGGAGCTGGTGGAGTACGCCAGCGTAAAGGGCTTCACCATCCTGCGGCCTTACGGCTTTGCCATTTGGGAGAACATCCAGCGCCTGATGGACGCCGAGTTCAAGAAAACCGGCCACCAGAACGTGGCCATGCCGGTGCTGATCCCCGAGAGCCTTCTGAAGAAGGAGGGGGAACTGGTGAACGGCTTTGCCCCCGAGGTGGCCTGGGTCACCATGGGCGGCAGCGAGCAGCTGGAGGAGCGTCTGGCCTTCCGCCCCACCTCCGAGACCATGTTCTGCGACCACTGGTCCCGGGTGCTCCAGAGCTACCGGCAGCTGCCCATGCTGTACAACCAGTGGTGCTCCGTCATCCGCTGGGAGAAGACCACCCGGCCCTTCCTCCGCTCCCGGGAGTTCTGGTGGCAGGAGGGCCACACCATCCACGAGACCGCCGAGGAGGCTCAGGCCGAGACCGAGCAGCAGCTGAACTGCTATGCCGACTTCTTTGAGAA
>CAKUHW010000187.1 GCA_934659415.1 uncultured Oscillospiraceae bacterium | reverse complement strand
CCTTGCCCACCTCAATGGCCACCTGCGCCTCCTTGTAGGCCCGCGCCAGATCCCGGACATGGTTGACGATGGTGCCCACGCCGACAACGGTCTTGATGCCCAGCTCATGGAAGATCGTATCCTGCACCGTCTGGGCGATCTTCTGCGCCTCGTGACTGTCGCTGCCGTCCGCAAGCTGCTTGACCAGCGCAATATCCGTCTCGCTGATGGAGAGGACAAAGTCCGTCTGGCGGTCCGGGAACAGGCCGGACACCACGTCCACCGTTGCAATATCCGGCTCGCCCAGCTGGCGGATCAGAATCACCGCGCGGGGCACCTCGGAAATAAAGTGCAGCTCCTTTGCCCGCACATAGATATCTCCCAGGAGGATATTGTCGGACAGGATATTCTTTACGAACGTGGACTTATCATGCTTTTCCTCATAGTAGGTCTTCGCTCCGTTGAGCGCGATCGCCGCCATGGAGCACAGCAGAGCAGCCTGATCGTCCTCACCCTGGGCAAAGGCCGCATAGTCAAACTGACCATTCCAGCCGCTGAGCGTTTTGAAGGTGCAGCCGTCGCACACAACGGAGCCGTCCGCCCCGGCCAGTAGCATCGCAGCGGCGTGACTCCATTTTTCACCGATACAGGTCAGCTCATTGCAGGCGATCACTGTGCCCTGCTCGTCGATCACGCCGATGGCACGGTCGGAGCAATCCTTCATCTGGAGGACAATGCTCTGGAAAATTCGGCTGGACATGAAACATTCCCCTTTCAACTTCAACAAGCGAAGCGCCCGGCGCCCGCCCGTTGCTCATAGCAGGGTCTATTATACCTGTTATCCTTGCCAACTTCAATAGTTTTTTTTTGATTTTTTGTGAAATTTGCTGTGATTTTTGTATCATTGACGGAAAAGGGCCTTAATTTCCTCCTGTGTTAGTGCTCTCCACCCACCGGGGGGAAGCTCCGGATCCAGCTCAAGCGGGCCAAAGGACAGGCGTTTCAGGTAGGTAACGGGCTTTCCGCGGGCCGCCATCATCCGCTTGATCTGATGGTATTTTCCCTCCCGCAGCGTGATATAGGCGCTGCGCCCGCCGGGCTGCGGCTCCAGCACGGCGGGCAGGCAGGTGTACCCGTCCTCCAGTGTGAGCCCACGCTCCACCGCCAAGCAGTCCTCCCAGTTCAGGCAGCCGTCCACCTCCATGTAGTAGCGCTTGTCCACGTGGTTCTTGGGCGCCAGCAGCCGGTGGGCCAGCGGCCCGTCATCTGTAAGGAGGAGCAGGCCCTCTGTGTCCTTATCCAGCCGCCCTGCGGGAAACAGACCCATGCGGCTGTATTTTTCCGGAAGGAGCGACAGCACTGTGGGCTCCCGGGGGTCCTCTGTGGCGGAGACCACACCCCCCGGCTTGTGCAGCATCAGGTAGACCGGCCCGGAGCTGATGCGCCGGCCATCCACAGAGACCACGGCATCTGCCCCGACCTTTGCCTCCGGCTGGCGGCACGGCATCCCATCGACCGCCACGCGGCCGGCCCGAATCAGCTCTCTGGCCTCTCTCCTGCTCCACTCCCCGGTGTTGGCCACCACCTTGTCCAGTCGTTCCACTCTGATCCATCTCCCATCCTCGGTCTTCTCAATGGGGCCAGTTTTCCCCTGGCCGCATAAATTGTAGCATATCCCGCAGAAGAAATACATAGGTTGAGACAGAAAAAGCCCGATGGGAGTGGTCCGATGTTCATTGTCTCCGCCCGCATACCGAAGAGACGGCTGCTGGCCGGCGCCGCCACGGCGCTCTGCTGCTGCCTGGCGATCTTGTGCGCAGTTCTGGTCTATGCTCTGCGCGGCCCGGCAGACCCGGCCTTGGCAGAGGTGAGTGGGCTTCGCCGGGAGGAGGATCAGATCGCCTACCTGGAGAGCTTTGGCTGGCAGACCGACGGCAGTCCGGTTTACGATGAGCTTTTGATCCCAAAAGCATTCGACGAGAGTTACGATGCATACCTCGCCCTGCAAAGCGCTCAGGGCTTTGATCTCACCCGCTGGTGCGGAAAGACCGTAAAGCGATATACCTATTCCCTCTCCAACTGGCCCGACCCGGACCAGAAAATGCAGGCCGCACTGCTCATCCGCCGGGGCACGATCATCGGGGGACACCTTCAGTCGGCCGACGGCAGTCTGGTGCTCCCGCTGTCCGGAGAATCGTAAAACCGCGGCGTCCGCAAAGTTCTGCGGACGCCGCGGCCGTTTTTCCCTTTACAGCAGCTTGCTGCTCTTGTACAGGAAGATCATGTAGAGGATGTAACCCACCAGCTGCACAATGGCCAGCACGACCGCCAGCAGCATCGCCACCAGATTGACCAGCGGGATAAGGGCCAGGACCTGGACCACCACAGAGACCACCGCGCACACCAGGTAAATCATCCAGACGGTGCGGCCACGGGCAGACTGAGCCTCCTGATCCACAGCATGGAGCAGATTGGACGTGGTGATGCAGACGTAATAGACCACCGCCAGGCCCAAAATCGTGGACACCAGGCTCAGAAGGCTGGCAAACAGACTGCCCGACTTGGCAAACAAGGCGATCAGGTTGATCACCACCTGGCCCAGCGTCAGGTAGAAGGCCGTACGATAGCCCTCGTCGTCCGAGGCTGCCTGAAACAGTCCATAGGCGGATACGACAGGGCCAACGATGCACAGAATCAGGCCGATCAGGCCCAGCACGGACAGCAGGGCGCCGACCAGGGCGATGATCTCGCCGTAAAACATCAGCTTCAGACCATCTGCGGCTTTAGGATAGCTTCTCATGAGTGAATTTCCTCCTTAGCTTTCGCTCTTTTCTATCATATGCACATTGACGTGGGGATAGGTCATCTCGATGCCCGCCCGGTCAAAGGCGGGCTTAAACCCATCCTGCAGGTCAAAGTACACGCTCCAGTAATCGCCGGTGGCACACCAGGCGCGCACCAGGTACTCAATGGCGTTGTCGCCGTATGCGTTTACCCGCACAGAAGGCTCCGGATCTTCCAGCGTGCCGGGACAGGCGCGGATCAGTTCCAGCAGAGTCCGCTCCACAAGCTCCACGGGAGCGTCGTACGAGGCGCTCACCTTCAGCTCCACCCTGCGGGTGGGCTGGCTGGAGAAGTTGGTGATCGTGGAGCCGATGACCGTGCTGTTCGGCATCTGGACCAGCTTGTTATCCGGCGTGAGCAGCTTGGTGTAGAAAAGGCCCATGTCCTGCACCGTCCCGGAGCAGCCGCCGGCCTCCACATAGTCCCCCATCTGAAACGGCTTGGACGCAAAGATCTCAACGCCCCCTGCCACATTGCCCAGGAAATTCTGCACGGCCAGGGAGACCGCCAGGCCGCCCACAG
>CAKUHW010000186.1 GCA_934659415.1 uncultured Oscillospiraceae bacterium | reverse complement strand
CACCAGTCCATGCTGAAGAAACGCTTTGCAGAAGTCATCCGAACTGGAGATCGTCTCTCCACAAATGGTGCGGCCCAGCAGCTTTTCCACATTCATCATCACGTAGAAAGCGCCCTCCGGCTTGATGCAGCTCACGCCCTCAATGGCATTCATTCTCCGCACGATATAGTCCCTGCGGGCCTCAAAGGCCTGGCGCATATCCTCCACCAGTGCCTGAGAACTGCTGAGCGCCGCCTCCGCCGCGGCCTGGGACACGGCACAGGGCGAACCGGTGGAGTGACTCACATAGTTGGCAATGACCTTTGCGATGGCTGTATTGCAGAGGATATAACCGATGCGCCAGCCCGTCATGGCATAGCTCTTGGACACCCCGTTGATCAGCAGAGTGTGCTCCTTTACCGCTTCACCCAGGCTCGCCACCGAGGTGAAGGTCAGTCCGTCATAGATCAGACTGTAATAGATCTCATCGGAGATGATGTAGATGTCCTGCTCCACGCACACACGGGCCAGAGCCGCCAGTTCCTCTCTGCTGTACACCATACCGGTGGGGTTGGAGGGGTTGTTCAGAATGATCGCCTTGGTCTTCGGCGTGATCGCAGCGCGCAGCTGCCCGGCTGTCACCTTGAAGTCGGCCTTCTCCTCCGTTGCCACCACCACGGGCACGCCGCCCACCATACGGATCAGTTCCAAATAGCTCACCCAGAAGGGTGCCGGGAGAATGACCTCGTCCCCCGGGTCGATCAGCGCCCGCAGCGCCAGGTAGACGCAGTGCTTGGCGCCGCTGGAGATCACCACCTGACTTGGCTCGTAGGCCACACCGCAGTCTACCTCCATCCGCTTGCAGATAGCTTTTTTCAGCGACAGCGTACCGGAGGCCGGAGTATAGCGGGTAAAATTATCCCGGATGGCCAGCTCGGCTGCGGCCTTGATGTGGTCCGGCGTGTTGAAATCAGGTTCACCGGCGCCAAAACCGATCACATCGATTCCCTCTGCCTTCATCTGCTTGGACAGCGCGTCGATCTCCATCGTACTGGATGCATGGACCCCGGAAGCGATGGCAGCAAGTTCTTTCACAACGATCCCTCCGAATTGTTTTTACTACTGACACAGTATATGGCTAATCTTGCAAAATTGCAAGTTCAATTCCGCCCATGCTCCAATTTTTTGACGCCTGCCCAAATTATAATTGCAAAAATGGCTCATCCTTGTACAGGATGAGCCATTCAGACTGTCACAGGATGATGCAGATGAGCCCTGCGGAGCCCTCGTTGATGATACGCTGCAGGGTCTCCCGCAGCTTTCCCTGCGCATCGACCGGCATTCTCTTCAGTTTGGCCTGCAGGTCCTCCCCCACCAGCTCGTGGAACGATTTTCCGAAAATATTCGACTCCCAGATCCGGGCGGTGTCGCCTTCAAACTGCCTCAAAAGGCAGTCCACCATCTCCTCTGACTGCTTCTCCGTGCCCATGATGGGCGAGACCTCGGTCTTGATATCCGCCCGCAGCATGTGGATCGAAGGTGCACAGGCGCGCAGGCGCACCCCGTAGCGCCCCCCCTGCCTTACGATCTCCGGCTCCTCCAGCGTCATCTCCTCGATTCCGGGCATTACAATGCCATACCCGGTGGCCTCCACCTGCTCCAGCGCACTGCTCACCTTGTCAAATCTGCGCTTCATGGCAGCCATTTCCGTAAGCTGGGCGATCAGGTCTCCATCGTCCCGGATGTCCAGTCCGCAGCGTTCCGATACCGTCGCGTAAAAGAGCGACCTGGGAAGCTCCAGTCTTGCAGTGACCACGCCGCTGCCCATATCCATGCGCTCCAGCACGGCGCTGCTCACATTTTCGCCGCTCTCCAGCCCGGCAACAGCCTGTTCAGCATCCCGCAGGTGTTTTACACCGGCCGTCTTCTCCCGAATCAGGGCATAGAGGGTCTGGCGGATTGGGTGCTCCCAGGGCAGAGCATCTACCCAGGGCGGCAGGAACAGCTCCATCTGCTTCATCGGAAATTCCAACAGGACTCCCCGCAGAATATCGGCCACCGTCCCCTCATCCATCGTAAGGCAGTTTACCGCCAGACAGGTCACCTGATAACTCTCGGCGATGTCCGTCCGAATGGTCTGGGCCCGCTCGCTCCAGGGCTGAGCGGAGTTGAGCAGTACAACAAAAGGCTTCCCAAGCTCCTTCAGTTCCGTTATGACCCGTTCCTCCGCCTCCAGATAATCCTCCCGGGGAATGTCGGTGACGGTCCCATCCGTCGTCACCACAATGCCAACCGTGGAATGGTCCGCAATAACCTTGCGTGTGCCGTATTCCGCTGCCTCCGGCATTGGAATCTCATGGTCAAACCAGGGTGTCGTCACCATGCGGGGCTCGTCTCCGTCCAGCTGACCCAGAGCTCCCGGCACCAGGTAGCCTACGCAGTCGATGAGCCGCACGGAGAGGGTCGCCCCGTCTGCCATGGTCATCACCACGGCGTCCTCCGGAACGAATTTCGGCTCCGCCGTCATCACCACTCTTCCGGAGCCGCTCTGGGGCAGCTCGTCCCTGGCCCGGTCACGGACATAGCCGTTCTCTATCCGGGGCAGTACCATAGTCTCCATAAAGCGCTTGATAAAGGTGGATTTACCCGTCCGTACCGGGCCCACCACCCCGATATAGATATCCCCCTGCGTGCGCTGGGCGATGTCCTCATAGAGCCGATTGCTTTCCACCGGTGACTCCTCCTTGTATCAAAAGTCCTGCCTCACTATATGGAGCCCCTCTGTAAAATATGACAGACCCTGTTTTACGGCCGTGCAAAGGTGAGATCACCGGCATCTTGAAAGAATCCGCCGGCTATCCCCTTGGGGTGTCTATCACGGCCCGCTGCATGGCGGGCAGGATGCCCTTCGGGCCGAAGCTGGTCGCACAGAGCTTCCGGGAGGTCTTTCTCTATTTTGAAACCGCTGTCTATCAGCGCTTTGACCTGCCTGTCCGCCGCTTTCTGCTGGAGCTGGCCCCCTTCGAAAGCTTTGACCTGGAAATGGCCCGCATGGTCAGCGGCGACCCCCGGGCGGGAGAGCTGCTGGATTGGCTCCAGCGCAACACCACCATGCTTTGCTGCGATGGGATACAGCGGTTCCGCTTCTGGCCCCAGTTTCAGGCCTTTCTGCAGAGGGAGCTGGAGCGGGAGTATAGTGAGGAGAAGCGCCGCGCGCTGCTCAGCCGGGGCGGCCTGTACTATGAACTGAAGGAAGACTATCCTGTCATTTTGTCCGCAGGGATGGATGTTCGAGTGATTTTTGGCTCTTGAGCCGCCGGTGGGCTGACGCCCACCAGGGCGAACGGGGCAAAAAGCGCTGGAAGGACACGTG
>CAKUHW010000185.1 GCA_934659415.1 uncultured Oscillospiraceae bacterium | reverse complement strand
CAACACCATGGCCTTCGCCACCCTGACCCTCTGCCAGCTGTTCCACGCCTACGACGTGCGCAGCGAGCACCAGTCCATCGCCACCATCGGCGTGTTCTCCAACCGGGCCATGAACAAGGCATTCCTGGTGGGTATGGCGCTGCAGCTGGCCGTGCTGCTCCTCCCGCCCCTGCAGAGCGTGTTCCGCGTGTGCGCCCTGTCCGGCGCGGAGTGGGCCGTGGTGCTGGCCCTGTCCGTCACCCCTCTCATCATCTGCGAGATTGAGAAAGCCGTCCGCCGCGCCCTGGCCCGGCGGCGCTGAGACCACAAAAAGATCCCCCCTCTGCGGCTTCTCAGCCGCAGAGGGGGATCTTTTTGTACATATCCGTCTCACTCGCTCTCCTCCGTGCTCACGCCGAAATACTCCGCCAGCATCCCGGCGGCCACCCCGGCCAGGGACTGGCCGGAGGCGCCCTTTTCCGCCACCAGGCAGATGGCCACCTGGGGGTCCTCATAGGGGGCAAAGCAGACGAACACGGCGTTGGCGCTGGAGCCCAGGACCTCGGCGGTGCCGGTCTTGCAGCCCACGCTCACGGGGAGGGAGGAGAAATACTGCTGCATGGTGTAGGTCTGAGCCAGGTCGTACATGCCCTTTTTTACCGCGGCCAGGGCGTCGGCGGGGATGTCCACCGTGTCCTTCAGCACCGGCTCGTAGGTGTACAGCAGACTGCCGTCCCCGGCGGAGCGCACCTCCTGCATCAGATGGACCTGGTAGTGATGGCCGCCGTTGACCAGCGTGGCGATATAGTTGGCCAGCTGGAGGGGGGTGAACTGGTTGTTCTCCTGGCCGATGGCGGCATACATGGTGTTGCCCGCGTACCACTCGCTGCCCAGGGCGGCGGAGGTCTCCGGCCCGGCCACGGTGCCCTTGTACTCGGCGATCTCGATGCCGGTGTACTGCCCCAGGCCGAACTTTGTGGCGTAGTCCACCAGGGTGCGGATGCCCAGGCGGCGGCCGGTATCGTAAAAGAAGATGTTGCACGAGTCGGTGATGGCCTTGCTCACGGTCTCCGCCCCGTGGATACCGCCGCGCATATTGTAGATCCAGCAGGTGGGCCGGGCGTCGGGGTAGTAGGTGTACACGCCGCCGCAGTAGACCGTGGAGGCGGTGGTGATGATCCCCTCCGTCAGGGCGGCCACGGCGGTGAGGGGCTTGAAGGTGGAGCCGGGGGCGTACAGGCCCATGGTGGCCCGGTTCAGCAGGGGCTTGCCCGGGTCGGCCGCCAAGTCGGTATAGTTCTGGGAGAAGGTGGCCAGGTCATAGTCCGGGTAGGAGGCCAGGGCCAGCACGCCGCCGGTCATGTCTACCATCACCCCGGCGGCGCCGGAGGGCTCCTCCAGGGTGGCCACAAACTCCGCCAGCAGGTCCTCCGTGGTCTTCTGCACGCTCTCGCTGAGGGTGAGGGACACGTCGGCGCCCGGCTGGGGCTCGGTCTTCCAGGTCTGGGACACCGGATTTCCGCTCTCGTCCAGCTCGGTGCGCAGCGTTCCGCCGGAGCCGTGGAGCCAGGACTCGAAGGCCAGCTCCGCCCCGTCCTTGCCCACATAGGCGTCCATGGGGTAGCCCTGCTCCCGGTAGGCGGGCCACTCATCCGAACTGATGGCCCCCACCCGGCCCAGCACATGGGGGGCGCAGTCGCTGTAGTAGGCGCGCACGGACACGCTCTCCACCGTCACCCCCGGCAGCCCCGCCTCCTTGATGCGGGTGATGAGGGTGATGTCCACATCGTCGGCGAAGATATAGTCGGAATAGGTCAGCTCGTACACCCGGAGGTACAGCTCGTACAGCACCCCCAGCAGCTCCCGGTCCTCCGCCGTCAGGGTCCCGTCCTCGCCGGAGGGGGTGAGGGAGAAGGTTTTGCACATGGCGGTCATCAGCGCCCCGGCACCGGTGTTGGACCGGGCGGGGTCGGACACCCACTTCAGCCGCTTGGCCAGGGAGCCCAGCAGGGTGTTTTTCGTCTCGGTGTTCCCGTCCGCGTCCTCGCTCTGGTAGCTGAACACGTTGGCCCGGGTGTAGTACCAGGGCTCGGCGCGGGACACGGGGAAGGAGTCGGCCCACTCCACCTCCTCCGCCCGGCACAGCGCCAGAAGCCTTGCCAGCACGGTGTTGCGCTCGCTGCCCATGGCGGACACGTCCAGGGTGATGCGGTAGCGCAGGGCGTTGCCCACCAGCACATTGCCCTCCCGGTCGGTGATGCGGCCCCGGGCGGCGTCCACCTGCTCCGTGCGGTAGGCGGTGACGGCGGCGCTGTCCCGGTAGTCGTCCCCCTTCACCAGCTGGGTGCTGCCCAGCACCCCCAGGTAGACCGCCAACAGGCAGCAGAACACCCCCAGGAGCACGCCGGTGCGCAGCCGCAGCCGGCGGCCCTCGGCCTCGGTGCGCTCGTCCCGGTTCTGGAGAAACTCAAAGGGGTTTTTACTCATGGTAGATCCTCCCGTAGTGGGTGCAGCAGAAGCGGATGAGGGCGTATACCGGCAGGGAGAGGACCAGGGTCCAGGCCAGCTCCGGCCCGGCGGTGGCCAGCAGCGGCCCCATCCCGGCCACCCCCCGGGCCAGCCGGGAGCCCACCTGCCAGGCCTCCCACAGCACCATGGAGCCCACGGCGCACACCAGATGGCCCACCAGATCCCGGCGGAGCACATACTGGGCCAGCACCCCTGTCAGCCAGCCCAGCAGAGCCAGCAGGGGGATGCACCACAGGCCGCTGTGCCCCCCCGCCGCCTGCAGCAGGCCGGCGAACAGCCCGAACAGCGCGCCGAAGGCGCTCCCCTCCAGGGTGGCCGCCGCCACCGCCGCCATGGGCAGCAGCAGCGGCACAGGCAGGGGCAGGGCGGTGAACAGGCTGTAGTTCAGCACCGCCACCAGCGCCAGGGCCAGGGCGTAGACGGCGTATTTCAGAATGTTGTCTCCGCGGCTCATGGCGCACCTCCCAGGAAAGATCAGAATGGTGACAATAGTCACGGCTTCGCCGTGACAGGTCTCGCTTCAGCCAAAGGGCTTTGAGTCCAGCGCCCCTGTGCAAGGGGAGCTGGCGCGAAGCGCCTGAGGGGTTGTCTGGCCGCTCAATGCAGCTCAGCAACAATCCCTCAGTCACCTGCGGTGACAGCTCCCTTTACACAAGGGAGCTTGAGGGAGCGGCCCTTTGGCCCGCCGGTTTTGGGTGCTGCGCACCCGTAGGGCAAGGGCTCTGCCCTTGCCGTTCTTCGGGCCGATGAGGACATCGGCCCCTACGGCCAGAACAAGGACCCCGGCAGTAAACACCAGGCCAAAGGTTTCGCCAACCCCCCTTGTGCAAAGGGTAGCGAAGCGGCCGAGCGGTAGTGAATGACATGCCGGTGGC
>CAKUHW010000184.1 GCA_934659415.1 uncultured Oscillospiraceae bacterium | reverse complement strand
GCTACATCAAGGATCTGTGACGGCCGGAGCTGCGCAGAGAAAACAGGGCAGGGATACGAGCCTTTCGTATCCCTGCCCTGCCGATTTTATTTGGTGTGTCAACGGAACACGCGGTTAAAATCCCTGGGGGTCTTCGCGGTAAAGGTGACCGGTTTCCCGGTGACCGGGTGGAGAAAGGACAGCTCATTGGCGTGGAGGCAGAGCCGGCCGATGGGATTGGTCGCGGCGCCGTACTGCTTGTCACCGGCGACCGGATTGCCCATTTCCGAAAGATGGACGCGAATCTGGTTTTTGCGGCCGGTATCGATGGAGATCTCAAGCAGCGCATAGCCCTTGCCGGCCCGCACCATCCGGTAGTTGGTAATGGCCTCCTGGGCTCCGGGCCCGGGATCGCCGGAGAAGACCATATGGGTCTTTGTCTCCACCAGATAGCTGCGGATGGTGTCGCTGGCCCGGCGGGGGATGCCCTCCACCACCGCCTGATAGCCCCGTCGTGTGACGATCTCGTTCCAGCGGCTCTGAAAAAGCTCCTTGGTCTGGGCATCCTTGGCAAACATAAGCACTCCGGAGGTGTCCCGGTCCAGGCGGTGAATGACGAAGATCCGGTTGTCGATGTGCTGCGTTTTTACATAGTCGGTCACAATATGATAGGCGGTGCGTACCTTTTCCTTCTCGTTGGCCACACTGAGCAGGTTGGCGGGCTTGTTCACGACGATCAGGTGCTCGTCCTCATAGAGCAGAGGAAAGGGCAGGGCATCCTGACGCGGGGCGGGCACAGACAGAATCGTCACCAGCTGGCCGGGGGCGAGGGGCGCGTCAAACTGGGATGTGGGGCGTCCGTCCACCGTCACCAGCTTGCGGGCCAGCAGGGACTTGGCGTTGTTCCGGCTTTTGTGCGTCAGCGTTTCCAACAGGAAGGGAAGCAGGGTGGTCTCAGCTTCTACGGTATAGGTGGCCTCGCGGGTCTTGTCCCGGACGGCGGTGTTTTTACGTTCCATGGCGCTGCCCTCCCATTCTCAGTTTACAGTGTCGTCTTCTACAGTATAGCACGTCCGGGTCAAAAAGTCCACAGTGGACAGGCAAAGGGCCACCTTAAATTTCATAGTCTTCCCAGAGGTGATGGATCATGGGGGCAAGGGAAGGACTGCTGCTCCGGGCGTCGCGGGCGCTGGACGTACCGGGGAATATCGTGGCGGGGCTGCCGCGGATCGAACTGATCGGCCGGGAGGAATTGAGAATGGAAGGGCATAAGGGAATTTTGGCATACGGGCCGGAGGAGATCCACATATCGGGCGGGGCGTTGGTGGTGCAGGTGCGAGGTGCCGGGCTGGAGCTGCGGGCCATGACGCCCTCTGAACTGCTGATCGCCGGTGAGATCCGCACGGTCGAATTGGTATAGCGGAGCGCCCATGAAAAAACTGATCAATCTGCTTCGCGGCTATGTGGAATGGCGGATCACCGGCCCGTTCCCGGAGCGAATGCTCAATCTGTGCGCCCAGGAGCGGCTCCCGTTCTGGCGCGTGCGCTGGCTGGATGCCAACTCCTTTACCTTCAGAACTCCGCTGAGCCGCGCCCGGCAGGCGGAGCAGCTGGCCGGGCGGGCCATGTGTCAGGCGCGGCCTCTGGCGCGGCGCGGGGCAGGTGCGGCGGCGCTTGCACTGGCCGGACGATGGGGTTTTTTGGCAGGACTCGCGCTGTGCATCGCCGCAGCGGGCTTTCTTTCCAACTTTCTGCTGGAGGTGCAGGTGACCGGGAATGAAACCGTTTCGGAGGCAATGATCCTCTCCGAACTGAGCCGTCTGGGAGTGCGGCCGGGCGCTTACGGGCCGCATATCCAGGCCGGAGAGGTGGCCAACGAGGCCCTGCTGGCCCTGCCGGACTTAGCCTACATGGCGGTGAATATTTACGGGACCCGGGCGGTGGTATCCGTCCGTGAGGCGGTAAAGCAGCCGGAGCTGCTGGAAGAGGACACCCCCGCAAATGTGGTCGCCGCGGCGGACGGCATTATCCTCTCTGTCCGCACAGAGGCCGGGCGGGCCTTAGTGCAGGCGGGCGACATCGTGGCGGCGGGCGAGACGCTGATCACCGGCGTCATGGAGCTTGAGGGGCCGGAGTACAGCGATGCGGAGTTGGGAAGCCTGGTGGTCCATGCCGCCGGAAGTGTCCGGGCCAGGACCTGGCGCAGACTGGAGGAGACGATGCCTCTGCACGCCGTGCGCAAGGTGTACACCGGGAATGAGCGGACGCTGCACAGCCTGAAAATTTTGTGGGGTCGGGTGGATTTTTTTCAAAACAGTAGCTTTTTGTGGTCTGACTGTGATAAAATAACTGAGGAACAGGGATTTTCTCTGGCAGGGCACGAGCTTCCGGTGGGACATGTCACTACGGTCCTGCGGGAGTACAGGCTGGAAGCGGCCGACCTTGACCCCGGTGCGGTGCAGACCCGGCTTGAGGGCATTCTGCGCGCCCGGCTGGATGAATACATGGCTGCGGGAGACGGCAAAGTCCTGCGTACAGACTATGTGGCGCGGATAGACGGAGAACGCCTGATCGTGACGCTTCTTGCCGAGTGCGAGGAGGAGATCGCCCGCACAGCGGAGCTGCCGGGGAAGACGGGCCGTATGATGGAGGAACAGACGGATGACAGAACAGCTTATCAGCATTGAGCGTATGGAAGAGGCGGTCAGCCTGTTCGGTGCCTTTGATGAAAATATCCGCATTATCGAGCAGGAGCTCAGCGTATCGGTGACCAACCGGGAGTCCAGCCTGCGCATTGCGGGGGAAGCGGAAAACACCATGCTGGCGGTGAAGGCGGTGCAGGGACTGCTGTCGCTGGCGGCCAAAGGAGAGAGCATCGGCCCGCAGAATGTGCGCTATATCATCGAACTGGTGCGGGCCGGGGAAGAGGGAAAGCTGGCGCTGCTGGCCAAGGACGTGGTGTGCATCACCGCCAAGGGCAAGCCCATCAAGGCCAAAACGATCGGGCAGCAAAAGTATGTGGAGGCCATCCGGAAAAATACGGTCACCCTCGGCGTGGGCCCCGCGGGAACGGGAAAGACCTATCTTGCGGTGGCGGCGGCGGTGGCGGCCTTCCGGGAGAAGCAGGTGAACCGCATCATTCTGACCCGTCCCGCGGTGGAGGCGGGGGAGCGGCTGGGCTTTCTGCCGGGCGACCTGCAGTCCAAGGTGGACCCGTATCTGCGCCCGCTGTATGACGCGCTGTTTGATATGCTGGGGGCGGAGACCTACCAGAAATACCTGGAGCGCGGGAATATCGAGGTCGCGCCCCTGGCCTACATGCGGGGGCGGACGCTGGACGACAGCTTCATCATCCTGGACGAGGCACAGAACACCAGCCGGGAGCAGATGAAAATGTTTCTCACCCGGCTGGGC
>CAKUHW010000183.1 GCA_934659415.1 uncultured Oscillospiraceae bacterium | reverse complement strand
CTTCGCAGATGTACAGACTGTTATGAAGGATAAGGGAATTGCTCATATTGGTATCGGTGTTGGTGTTGGTGATGATCTGGAAGGTGACCTGATCCAGATAGGCAGGGGTGCCCCAGTAGTCGCCGAATTTCTCCATGGTCAGGGACTGCTGGGGGGTGTAGGAGACAAATTTGAAGGGACCGGTGCCGACAGGGGCCTCTGTGATGGTGCTGCCGGAACCGGCGGGGATGATAGCGGCGGTCATGGAGTAGATGAACTCCAGACTGGGCTGCTTCAGCGTTACCGTTACGGCGGAGCCGTCCTCAGCGGCGGATACCGCCTCTACGTCGGCAAAGGCGGCGATGAGGGGGGTTCCCTCGTTTTCGGAGCCGGCGCAGCGCTCCAGGGAGTAGACCACGTCGGCGGCTGTGACGGCCTGGCCGTTGTGGAACTTCACGCCCTCCCGCAGGGGGAAGGTGTACGTCAATCCATCCTCAGAGACCTCATAGTCACGGGCGACAGCGGGGACCACCTCGCCTTCGGAGCTGACCTTCATCAGCCCCTCAAAGAGATTGAACATGACCTCGCGGGTACCTGCCGTGCTGGCAAGGTGCGGATCGAGACTGTTCAGATCCTGTGCGATACCGACCGTGACTGAGCCTCCATAGGATGGCTCGCCCGTTTGTGCAGACGCCGAGGGGGACGGTGTGGGCTCCGTGCCTCCTGTACAGCCGTACAGTGAGACCGGAAGCACCGCCAGCGCGGCGATCAGCAAAACGGCCCGTTTGAATACATTGGGCTTCATTCTGCTTTTTTCCT
Organism: uncultured Oscillospiraceae bacterium; assembly: GCA_934659415.1. Taxonomy (GTDB): domain Bacteria; phylum Bacillota; class Clostridia; order Oscillospirales; family Oscillospiraceae; genus Enterenecus. Next base: position 2,597 of record CAKUHW010000183.1, on the reverse strand, counting down.
TTCTGCGTGTTTGATTGTCAGTGCGGGTTCGCGCCCCACACCCGGGACATCGTACCACACCGCGCCCGAAATTGCAAACACTTTTGCGGCGGGCGGCGTCCCACCGGAACAGGATACTGCGCCCGGGCTGAGACGGAAAGTCAGTTTAGGTAAGGAATGCGTAAAAATCCGTCAAAGTAGAAAAAGGGGGGTGCAATTTTCCGGCGGATACTGTATACTTGACAACAGGTCCGATCATTCTGCAGTGAGAGAGGGAATTTCATGAAGCTTGATAACAAACGCACGATTTTGGTAGGGCTGGCCTTCCTGTCCATCTGCGCCTTCTGGCAGATGTACGACAACATCGTGCCCCTGATCCTGACGGAGACGTTCCATATGAACGAGTCCCTGTCCGGCGCGATCATGGCTCTGGACAACATTTTTGCCCTGTTTCTGCTGCCCTTTTTCGGCGGCCTGTCCGACCGCAGCAAGAATAAGCGTCTGGGCAGGCGCACGCCCTTTATCCTGGTGGGGACTGCCGCGGCGGTGGTCCTGATGAATATCCTGCCTGTGCTGGATAACAGCTATGCGGCGCAGGCGGCGCCCTACAAGCTGGTGTCCTTCGTGATCGTGCTGGCACTGCTGCTGGTGGCCATGGGAATCTACCGTTCTCCTGCCGTGGCGCTCATGCCCGATGTAACACCCAAGCCGCTGCGGTCCAAGGCCAATGCGATCATCAACCTTATGGGAGCCGTGGGCGGTATCATCTATTTGGGCGTAGCCGCTGTGCTCTACCCCAAGGCCAGGGTGGAAAACCTGGCCCATGTGAACTATCAGCCGCTGTTCCTGGTGGTGGCGGCCATTATGGTCGTGGCGGTGATCATTCTGCTGCTGACGGTCCGGGAGCCCAAGCTGGCGGCGGAGAACAGAGCGCTGGAGGCGGAGCACCCTGAGTGGAACCTGGCTGAGGACGACGGCTCCGGCCATGAGGTCCTGCCGGCCGCGGTGAAGCGCAGCCTGGGCTTTCTGCTGGCGTCCATCGCTCTGTGGTTTATCGGCTACAACGGCGTCACCACCTGGTTCACCACCTATGTTGCGGAGATCATGGGCGAGAGCCTGGGGGGAGCCTCCAGGTGTCTGCTGGTGGCCACCGCGGGGGCCATTGTCTCCTATATCCCCATTGGTGTGGCTGCGTCAAAGATCGGGCGCAAGCGCACCATCCAGCTTGGCGTTCTCCTGCTGGCGGTCTGCTTCCTGCTGGGCTTTGTGCTCACCACCGCCTTCCACTCCATCAATGCCGTGATGTACATCGTGTTTGCCCTGGTAGGGCTGGCCTGGGCCTCCATCAACGTGAACTCCCTGCCTATGGTGGTGGAGATGTGCCGTGGCTCGGATGTGGGTAAGTTTACGGGCTACTATTATACGGCCTCCATGGCTGCTCAGGTGGTCACGCCGGTGCTGGCCGGGACACTGATGCACCGGGTGAGCTACCGGATCCTGTTCCCCTATGCGGCGCTGTTTGTGGCCCTGTCCTTTGTCACCATGTGTTTTGTCCGCCACGGAGACAGCAAGGCGGAGCCGAAGAAGGGTCTTGAGGCCTTTGAGGAGATGGACTGAGCGATGAAAGCGGTCATTCTGATCATCTGTATCGCGGCGGCGCTGTTTCTGCTGTGGCTGCTGGCCCTGCGCTGCCGGAGGGGCCACCCGGCATGGGCGGTGCTGGGGAAATACCGCTATGCCCACCGGGGGCTCCATGACAAGGAGCACGGCATCCCGGAGAACTCCATGGCCGCCTTCCGCAGGGCGGTGGAGCACGGCTACGGGGCGGAGCTGGACGTCCATCTCACCCGGGACGGCCGCCTGGCTGTCATACACGACAACAGCCTGAAGCGTACTGCCGGGGCGGACGTAAAGGCCAGTGAACTGACGGCGGAGGAGTTGGGGCGCTATTGTCTGGAGGGTACCGGAGAGCGCATCCCGTTTTTGGAGGAGGTACTGCCTCTGTTCGAGGGAAGGACGCCCCTGATCGTGGAGCTGAAGGTGGACGGAAACGCGGCCGCCCTGGCGGAAGCCGCCTGCGCCATGCTGGACCGGTATAAGATAGACTACTGTATCGAGTCCTTCCACCCCCAGGCCATCCTGTGGCTGAAGCGGAACCGGCCGGAGATCTGCCGGGGGCAGCTGAGCCAGAACTTTATGAGCGGGGAGCACACCGGCCTGGGCTGTCTGGCTGACTTTGCCATGACCGGATCGCTCACTTCGTTTCTGACCGTTCCGGATTTTATTGCGTATAACCATCTGCACCGGAAAAATCTCTCCCTGCGCCTGGCCCGCGCGGTCTGGCGGGTGCGGGAGGTCAGCTGGACCATCCGGACGCCCGAAGATCTGGAGGCCTGTGAAAGGGACGGCTGCATCCCCATCTTTGAAAAATTTGAGCCGTGACAGACAGAGGACCTGCTCCGTACGGAGCAGGTCCTCTGTGCTTTTGTATCACGGCAGAAGTCCGGCTTTGGTGAGCCGTTTTCGCAGCAGGGGGGCAAAAAAGAGCACAAGGGCGATCTTGGCGGCGTCAAAGGGGAGAAATGGGATGACGCATTTGGCCATGGCGACCCCCACGG
>CAKUHW010000182.1 GCA_934659415.1 uncultured Oscillospiraceae bacterium | reverse complement strand
AAAAAGAAAGGGGGACGCCCCATGGAAGATGAAGAAATTTATCAGCTGTATTGGAAGCGAAACGAGCAGGCCATCAGTGAGACCGCCGTGAAATACGGTCCCTACTGTCTGAAAATATCCATGAACATCCTCCGCGACGCCCAGGAGAGCGAGGAGAATGTGAACGATACATATTTTCAGGCGTGGAGCGCCATACCGCCCCACCGCCCGGCATCGCTGACGGCCTTTCTCGGAAGGATCGCCCGCAACCTTGCCCTGAACCGCTGTCAGGCCCGCCGGGCCGGCAAGCGGGGCGGCGGGGAGCCGGAGCTCTCCCTGGACGAGCTGGACGAGTGCGTCGGCGGCGCCATGTCGGTGGAGGAGACCGTACACGGGCGGGCCCTGGCCGACGCCATCAGCGCTTTCCTCTGGACGCAGAGCCCGGAGGCGCGGCGGATGTTCGTGCGGCGCTACTTCCACTGCGAGCCGGTGGGCGAGCTGGCGCGGATCTTCGGCGTCAGCGAGAGCAAGGTGAAGTCCATGCTGTTCCGTACCCGGAACAGGCTGCGCCTCTACCTGGAAAGCGAGGGTTATATCCATGGAGCATGAAATACTGGCCCGCGCGATCACGGAGCTGGACGACGGCCTTCTGGAGGACGCCATGCAGGCGGCCCCCCGCCGCGTGGGTCCCTGGCGGCGCTGGTGCGCCGCCGCGGCCTGCCTGGCGGTGATCTTCGCCGCCGGCCTGGCCCTCCCGGCCCTGGGGCAGCCCGCCGTATCCCTGCACGGCGCGGCCCTCACTGCCGCACCCCTTCCGGTGGACGAGACCGCCCTGCTCCGCCTCTCCGACCCGGAGGCCGGACCGGTGGAGACCGGACTGGACCTGCTCCTCCGGCGGGAGACCACGCTGTGCGTGTCCGCCGGGACACTCACCGTCCTGCAGGACGGCGCGGAGAGCGCCCCTGCCGCCCAGTGGCGGGGCAGGGGGAAGGTCTCGGTCCTGTGGCGCATCGAGGAGGCCCTGCCCGGCCGGCAGTACCAGCTGACCGCCGGCTCCGTCACCCTGGCTCTGGAGTACGACGACGCGCTCCAGGGCTGGACCATCCGCAAAAGCAGCTGAGCACGATCCCACCACATCAAACGAAACGAGGTAACATTCCATGAAAAAGAAGCTTATTTCCGCCCTTCTGGCCGCCGCCATGGTCTTCGCCCTGGCCGCCTGCAGCACCGGCGAGCAGCCCTCTCCCTCCCCCTCTGAGAGCCAGGCGCCCGCCATTCCCGACGCCCTGACCATCCTCACCACCGTGTGGGGCACCTACACCGAGGACGAGAAGTTCCCCGCCGCCGGCGGCGACTATGACAACATGGTGGACGGCGCCCCCGGCAAGATGGATCTGACCAACGCCGACAACGTGAGCTATCTGCTGTCCGTGCCCGAGGCCAGCATGCCCATGATCGACGACGCCGCCTCCCTGATGCACATGATGAACGGCAACACCTTCACCTGCGGCGCGTTCCACATTGCCAACGCCGACGATGTGTCCGCCTTCGGCACCGCCATGCGGGACGGCCTGCAGGCCAAGCACTGGATGTGCGGCTTCCCCGACAAGCTGGTGGTGGCCGACCTGGGCGGCGGCTATGTGGCGGCCCTGTACGGCGAGGAAGATCTGGTGAACACCTTCCGCGACAAGCTCCAGACCAGCTTTGAGGGCGTGAGCGTCGTCTACGACGAGGCCATCGCCGCGTAACAGCCGGAGCGGCAGAGCGCTATGCTGTTTTCAAGCATCCCGTTTCTCTACTACTTTCTCCCCTGCGTCCTGCTGGTATACTTTCTGGCGCCCCGCTGCCTGAAGAACACCGTGCTGCTTTTGTCCAGCCTGTTCTTCTACGCCTGGGGAGAGCCCCGGTTCGTGGTGTTCATGCTCATTGCCATCGTGCAGGGGTACGGGTTCGGGCTGCTGGTGGAGAAATTCCGGGGCGGCCGGGGGGCCAGGCTGTGCCTGGCTCTCTCCGCTGTCCTCAGTCTGGGCCTGCTGGCCTACTGCAAGTACGCAGACTTTTTCCTCAGCACCTTCAACGCCCTCACCGGCCTGTCCATCCCCCTGCTGAAGGTGGCTCTGCCCATCGGCATCAGCTTTTACACCTTTCAGATCCTCAGCTATGTGGTGGACGTGTACCGGGGGGACGTGCCCGCCCAGCGCAATTTCATCGACCTGGCCGCCTATGTGGCCATGTTCCCCCAGCTCATCGCCGGGCCCATCGTCCGCTACTCGGACATCGCCGGGCAGCTGAAAACGCGCACCCACAGCCTGGAGAACGCCGCCCTGGGGGCCCGCCGGTTCATCCTGGGTCTGGCCAAGAAGGTGCTGCTGGCCAACGTGCTCTACGCGCTCATCTCCGCCTATAAGTCCGCCGGGGAGAAGACCGTGCTGTTCACCTGGCTGTATGCCATCGCCTATGTGCTGCACCTCTATTTCGATTTCTCCGGCTATTCCGACATGGCCATCGGCCTGGGGCGCATCTTCGGCTTTCACTTTGCGGAGAACTTCAGCTATCCCTATATCTCCCGCAGCGTCACCGAATTCTGGCGGCGCTGGCACATGAGCCTGGGTACCTGGTTCCGGGACTATGTGTATATCCCCCTGGGGGGCAACCGGGCGGGCAGGGCCCGGTGGCTGCTGAATATCCTGGTCGTGTGGCTGCTCACCGGGCTGTGGCACGGCGCGGCCTGGACCTTCGTGCTGTGGGGCCTCTTTTTCGCGGTGTTTCTCACGGCGGAAAAGCTGTGGTACGGCAGGGCCCTGGCCCGGACCCACGCGGCAAAGCACCTGTATGTACTGCTGCTGGTGGTGGTGAGCTTCGTGTTGTTCGACTCCGCCAGCCTGGGGGAGGCCGTGCGCACCATCGGCGCGCTGTTCGGCGCAGGCGGACTGGCCGGGGCCGACCGGCTGAGCGTGTACTATCTGCGCAGCTACGCCGTGGTGTTCCTCATCGGCATACTCGGGGCCACCCCCCTGCCCGCCCGGCTGGCCGGGAGACTGTCCGCCGGACGGGTCGGCGGCAGGGCGATGGCCGCCGCGGAGCCCGTGGTGCTGCTGGCCCTGCTGGCCCTGTGTACCGCCTACCTGGTGGATGGGTCCTTCAATCCCTTCCTCTACTTCCGCTTTTAAGGAGGCGCACCATGAAAAAAGCAAAAAACCTTGTGACGGTGCTCCTCCTGGCCGCCTTTGTGCTGGGGCTCGGCGTATGGGCCATTGCGAAGCCGGCAGACAGCCTCTCCGTCAGCGAGCGGAGGCCCCTGAGCCAGGCGCCCGCCCTCAGCGCGGAGTCCCTGCTGAGCGGCAGGTTCATGTCCGCCTTTGAGGACTACGCCCTGGACCAGTTCCCCCTGCGGGACCGTTGGCGCACTCTGAAGGCCCTGGCCGCCTATGACCTGTTCCGGCAGAAGGACAAC
>CAKUHW010000181.1 GCA_934659415.1 uncultured Oscillospiraceae bacterium | reverse complement strand
GATATGGCCCTTGCCGGTGCCGTAGGCCGCCCGGATCCCGCTGCGGCCCATGATGATGCCCCGGGTGGGGAAGTCCGGGCCCTTGATGTGCTCCATCAGATCGTCCAGGGTGGCGTGCTCGTTGTCCAGCACGCAGATCACGCCGTCTATGACCTCCCGCAGGTTATGGGGCGGGATGTTGGTGGTCATGCCCACGGCAATGCCAGAGGAGCCGTTCACCAGCAGGTTGGGGAAGCGGGCGGGCACCACCTGGGGCTCCTTCAGGGATTCATCGAAGTTGGGGTCCCAGTCCACGGTCTCCTTGTCGATGTCCCGCATGAGCTCGCTGCACATTTTGGACATACGGGCCTCGGTGTAGCGGTAGGCGGCCGGGGGGTCGCCGTCCACGGAGCCGAAGTTGCCGTGGCCGTCCACCAGGGGATAGCGCATGGAGAAGTCCTGGGCCAGGCGGACCAGAGCGTCGTACACGGACTGGTCGCCGTGGGGGTGGTACTTGCCCAGCACGTCGCCCACGCAGGTGGCGGACTTCTTGAAGGGCTTGTCGCTGGTCAGGCCGGTCTCATACATGGAGTAGAGGATGCGGCGGTGGACGGGCTTCAGACCGTCCCGCACGTCGGGCAGGGCGCGGCCCACGATGACGGACATGGCGTACTCGATATACGCGCTCTCCATCTCGTGCTCCAGGTTGATCTCCACGATTTTCTGGTCGGGAAAGGAAATGTCCCGCGTCAGGTATTCGTCTTTCTTGGACATGTCTGCTCCCCCTCCTTAGTAGTCAAGATTGATGGCCCGGGCGGCATTGCGCTCGATATACTCCCGGCGGGGCTCCACCTTTTCGCCCATGAGCAGGGTAAAGATCTCGTCCGCCCGCACGGCGTCCGCCATGGTGATGCGCTTGAGGGTGCGGGTCTCGGGGTTCATGGTGGTCTCCCACAGCTCCTTGGCATCCATCTCGCCCAGGCCCTTGAAGCGGCTGATGTCCACCTTGGCGTTGGGGTTGTCTCCCCGCAGCTCGGCGGAGATGGCATCCCGCTCCTCCTCGGAGAAGGCCAGGCGGGTCACCTTGCCCCGGGTGAGCTTGAACAGGGGGGGCACGGCGGCGTACACATAGCCCCGTTCGATCAGCGGCCGCATAAAGCGGAAGAAGAAGGTGAGCAGCAGGGTACGGATGTGAGAGCCGTCCACATCGGCATCGGCCATGATGACGACCTTGTGATAGCGCAGCTTATTCTCGTCAAACTCGTCCCCCAGCCCGGCGCCCAGGGCGGTAATGACGGGCTGGAGCTTGTCGTTGCCGTAGATCTTGTCCGCCCGGGCCTTCTCCACGTTGAGCATCTTGCCCCACAGGGGGAGAATGGCCTGATAGCGGGAGTCGCGGCCCTGCTTGGCGGAGCCGCCTGCGGAGTCGCCCTCGACGATGTAGATCTCGGTGAGGGATGCGTCGCGCTCGTTGCAGTCGGCCAGCTTGCCGGGGAGGGTGGCCCCGTCCAGGGCGTTCTTCCGGCGGATATTCTCCCGGGCCCGGCGGGCGGCCTCCCGGGCGCGGTTGGCCGTCATGGCCTTGTCCAGCACGATGCGGCCCACGGCGGGGTTCTCCTCCAGAAACTGCTCCAGCTTGTCGGAGACGATGCCGTTTACCAGGGCGCGGATCTCGCTGTTGCCCAGCTTCGCCTTGGTCTGGCCCTCAAACTGGGCCTCGGTGAGCTTTACGGAGATGACACAGGTAAGGCCCTCCCGGCAGTCCTCGCCGGAGACCTTATCGTCTCCCTTGAGAATGCCTGCCTTCTTGCCGTAGGCGTTGAGCACGTTGGTCAGGGCCCGCTTGAAGCCCTCCTCATGCATGCCGCCCTCGGGAGTGTGCACGTTGTTGGCGAAGGAGACGATGACCTCGTTGTAGCTGTCGTTGTACTGCATGGCGATCTCGGCCATGGAGTCCTCTCTGGACCCGGCCATGTAGATCACCTCATCGTGGAGGGGAGTCTTGTTTTTGTTGATGAAGGTGACAAATTCCCGGATGCCGCCCTCATAGTGCATGGACTCCTCCTGCTCCTGACCGGCCCGGCGGTCCGCCATGAGAATGCGCACCCCGGCGTTGAGGAAGGCCTGCTCCCGCATGCGCTTATGGAGGGTATCGTAGTCGTACACCGTGTCCTCAAACATCTCCGGGTCGGGCTTGAAGGTGACCTCGGTGCCGGTGCGGTCGGTGGCGCCCACGATCTTCATCTCCTCGGTGATGGCTCCCCGGGAGAACTTCATCTCGTAGATCTTTCCGTTTTTATGCACCCGCACCTGGAGCCACTCGGACAGGGCGTTCACCACGGAGGCGCCCACGCCGTGGAGACCGCCGGACACCTTGTAGCCGCCGCCGCCGAACTTGCCGCCGGCGTGGAGCACGGTATACACCACCTCCAGGGCGGGACGGCCGGTCTGGGGCTGGATGTCCACGGGGATGCCGCGGCCGTTGTCCGTCACCCGGATCACGTCGCCGTCCAGAATCTCCACGGTGATGTAGTCGCAGTAGCCAGCCAGGGCCTCGTCGATGGCGTTGTCCACGATCTCATACACCAGGTGGTGCAGTCCGGAGGAAGAGGTGGAGCCGATATACATACCGGGGCGCTTGCGCACCGCCTCCAGACCCTCCAGCACCTGAATCTCAGACGCGCCGTACTCGTGCTCCACCATGGTGGAGTTCAATTCCTTTTCTTCAGACATGAAAGAACCTCCCGGTTTGAAATGGACGATCCGTCAGGGCAGACGGAATGTGGTAAGTTTGGATCGGACGGCAGGGCAAGAATCCCGGTAAATCGAAAGTCCGGCCGCGACATCTCAGTCAGCGCCGCGCGCTGCCGGGGCCCGGCGGTCATCAGACGTTTTCAAAAACTGTCCCGCTCTCCGCCCGGCGGCGCAGGGCTGCGGCGTTGAGCTGGGTCAGGTACACCATGGGCGGCTGCCCCACCTCCTGGCAGAGCACAAAGGCCCGGGGCAGGTCCTCCCCGACCTCGGTGACCAGTCCCTCGGCCTCCGCCCGGTCCAGAAATTTTCGGGTGCGGAAGGACCAGCTGGTGTTGTCCAGATCAAAGATCCCGATGACCGCCTCGTCCGGAACGGCCACGGACTGGCCCAGATGCAGATACATAACATTTCTCCTCAGTTCAGCCCGGTTTTCGGCAGAATGGTCCCGTTTTTCACGTGAAACGCCGCCCCCTGCCGCAGCTGCACCAGCTTTTCCTCTTCGCAGCAGGTGATGAACACCTGGCCCGAGGTGATGCGGTTGAGCACGAACTCCTGCCGCCGGGGGTCCAGCTCGCTGAGCACGTCGTCCAGCAGCAGCACCGGCCATTCGCCGGTATCCCCCCGGAATATCTCCCGGGCAGCCAGCTTCAGAGCCAGGGCCGCCGTGCGGGTCTGCCCCTGGGAGGCGAACTGTTTGGCGCTGTTCCCGTCGATATCCACCAGCAGGTC
>CAKUHW010000180.1 GCA_934659415.1 uncultured Oscillospiraceae bacterium | reverse complement strand
GGGCAGAGCGTCTTGCTGGGGGAGCTGGGCGGCTTTTACCGCGCCAGGGGGCGCTATGCCGAGGGCGAGGCGGCCTACCTGCGTGCCAAGGCGCTGCTTGAGCAGCCGCGCACCTGCGTGCGCACGGCGGACGGCCCCGATGCCTCCTCCGGCTGCAGCGCCTGCAGCCCCCGGGACATTCCCTTCCGCCGGGAGGCGGAGGACGGGGCGCAGCGCCATGTGGAGATCGTCCTGGACAATGAGAGTCTGACGGAAAACTACGCCACCACCCTCAACAACCTGGCGGGGCTGTACCGGCTGTCCGGGCAGCTGCAGAAGGCCGCCGACACCTTTGACGAAGCCATCCGGGTATATGAGCGCTGCCCCGGTACCGTCTCCCCGGAGAGTCTGGCCAGCGTATACAGCAACAAGGGCCTGGTCTATCTGGACGCACGGGAGCCTGCCAGGGCGGTCCCCCTGTTTCTGAAGGCAAAGGAGATTCTGGAGCGCGGCGGGAACCATGCCCTGGCCCTGGGCACCACTGTCTCCAACCTGGGCTTTGCCGCCCTGCTGGAACGGCGGCTGCCCGACGCCGCCGCCCGCTTCCGGGAGGCCAAGGCACTCTTCGAGGTGGCCGGGAGCGCCGATATGGCCCGCAGCTGCGCGGACCTGCTCTCTCAGCTGGGGGCCGGGGAATGACAGGGGCCGCCCTCTCCCGCCGTTACTATGAGGAGGTCTTTCTGCCGGAGTGCCGCAGGCAGCTGCCGGAGGCCCTGGGGCATTTTGCCGCAGGGCTGGTGGGCGAGGGGTCCGAGTGCTTCGGCTTTGACGACGCCCTGTCCCGGGACCACAGCTTCGGCCCCCGGGTATGTATCTGGCTGGACGGGGAGGACTGCCGGCGCTTCGCCTCCGGTCTGGACGCCCTGTGGCGCGGCCTGCCGGATCACTTTGAGGGCTTTGCGCGGCCCCGCCCCCGCCCGCAGGAGGGAAAGCGCAGCGGCGTCTTTGTCGTGGACGAATTCTACACCGGCCTGCTGGGCGTCCCCGATGCCCCGGATCGCCCGGAGGGCTGGCTGGCCATCCCCGAGCCGTGCCTTGCCGCCGCCGTCAACGGCGCTGTCTGGTGCGACGGTCCGGGGCGCTTCACCGCCGTGCGGCAGCGGCTGCTGGCCCATTATCCGGAGGATGTCCTGCGGTATTATCTGGCCCGGCAGGCCGCCCTCGCCGCCCAGACCGGCCAGTATAACCTGCCCCGGGCTCTGCACCGGGGGGAATTCCTCGCCGCAGAGGATAGCAAGGCCAGATTTATACAGAGCGTTATCGCCATGACATTTCTGCTGAACCGGACCTACCGGCCTTTTTACAAATGGGCACCCAGGGCTATGCGCGCCCTGCCCCTTCTGGGCGCCGCACTGTACGATCAGGTTCTCGCCCTCGCCCGGGCGGAGGACGGCCGGGAACAGGTGGATCTGACGGAGGAGATCTGCGCCCGCCTTCTTGCCCAGCTGCGCGCCCTGGGGTACACTGCCGGGAGGAGCGACTATCTGATGGACCACCTGCCGGACCTGATGGAGGGCATCCGGGACCCGGCGGTCCGTACACTGGGCATCAGCCTGGTCTGCTGAAACATGGTCACGCTGCCGCCCCCCGCCCCTCCAAGCGGGCCCACGGCTTGTGATAACGCATCCAAAATGCAAAAGAGTCTGGTGCAAAACGCTCGTTTTGCACCAGACCCTTTGCCCTCTATTGCTTTTTGCCGGCCCGAAGGGCGCCCAGCACCTTGCCCAGCGAGTCGTGGATGACCAGGTCGGCCCGGCCGTCGTAGGGGGTCGGGTCCCGGTTGATGAGCACCAGGCGGCTCCCCCGATAGTAGTTGATAAGCCCCGCCGCCGGGTAGACCACCAGGGAGGTACCGCCTACGATGAGCATATCGCACCGGCTGATGGCCAGCACGGCGGCCTCCAGAGTCTCCTGGTCCAGCCCCTCCTCGTAGAGCACCACGTCCGGCTTGACGGTCCCGCCGCAGCGGGGGCAGCGGGGGACGCCCCGGCTGCGGAGCATGAAGTCCAGGTCAAAAAAGCTGCGGCATTTTACGCAGTAGTTCCGGTGGACCGAGCCGTGGAGCTCATACACCGTTTTGCTGCCCGCCAGCTGGTGGAGCCCGTCGATATTCTGGGTGACCACCGCCGTCAGCTTTCCCGCCGCCTCCAGCTCCGCCAGCTTTTTGTGGGCCGCGTTGGGCTTTGCCTCCGGGCAGAGCATCTTGTCCCGGTAGAAGCGGTAAAACTCCTCGGGCTGCTTTTCAAAAAAGGTGTGGCTGAGGATGGTCTCCGGCGGCCAGGCGTACTGCTGGTGGTACAGGCCGCCGGTGGAACGGAAGTCCGGAATGCCGCTCTCGGTGGACACCCCCGCGCCGCCAAAAAACACCACGCTGGCGCTGTCGTCCAGCCATGCCTGCAGCAGCTCCTGCACTGTCATATCGGGTCCTCCTTTCTCAGACCGTCAAAATCTTAAAAGAGGGGCGCGCCGGCGGCGCGCCCCTCTCTGCGTCTGATAAAAGCTGCCGCGCGCTTACGCCGCGATAAAATAGGCCGCCAGAAACAGCAGGCCCAGGCCAAGGGAGGCGCCGCCGCAGATCAGCAGATAGGCAAAGCTGCCCCGCTTTTTGGCACGCTTTTCCTCCACATAGTCCCGGTATTTCCGGATGGACCTGCGCCCGTTGGGCAGCAGGGACTTCCCCGCTACCCCCAGGGCATAGCCCAGGCCGTCCAGCGCACCGGCGCGGCTGGCCGCGGTCAGCCCGCCTGCGCCCAGCAGCAGGATGCCGGGAATGGTAAAGGCATCGCACAGCATGACCAGTCTGCCCTCCAGGTCCGCCCCGGCAAAGTCCCGGGTGAACACATACAGGGCAGCCAGACCGAGAATGAGCACTGTGCACACGCCGTACTGGATGAGCCGCGTCCTCTTCTCCGCGCTCACAGGCCCAGCTCTTTCCGGTAGCGCAGCTCCTCCTCGTCGTTGCAGCGGACGAAGTGGCCGGGCAGGATCTCCCGCAGGGTGGGCTTGTTCACGCTGTAGTCATGCTCCGCCAGGGCGTTATAGGTGATACGCTTGCGGTTCTTCTCACTGTGGGGGTCGGGCAGGGGGATGGCGGAGAGCAGACTCTTGGTATAGGGGTGGAGGGGGTGGGCAAACAGCTCGTCGGAGCTGGCCAGCTCCACCATGTTGCCGTAGTACATCACGCCGATCCGGTCGGAGAAGTACTTGACCACGGACAGGTCATGGGCGATGAACAGGATGGTCAGGCCGAACTTCTCCCGCAGGTCGTTGAGCAGGTTGATGACCTGGGCCTGGACGGACACGTCCAGGGCGGACACCGGCTCGTCCGCGATGATGAGGTCGGGGTTCATGATGATGGCCCGGGCCACGCCGATACGCTGGCGCTGGCCGCCGGAGAACTCGTGGGGGTAGCGGCTGGCGTGCTCCCGCACCAGGCCCACCAGTTCC
>CAKUHW010000179.1 GCA_934659415.1 uncultured Oscillospiraceae bacterium | reverse complement strand
GGCTGACCGCAAAAATCTGCGTTCCGAACCCCCGGACAAAGCAGAAATGGATGCCGTCCACCCCGGCCCAGCCGAAAATGCTTGCCCCCTTTGGGGTGCAGAAATAAGGCTCGTTGTCCGCCCGGCGCTCCACCCCCAGGGCCGTCAGGTCCAGGCCGCTTTCCAGGAATTTCCGATAGGTCCCGTCCATGGGCATCCCTCCTTTTTCCCGTATTATAGCACAGCCGGGGCAAAAAGGCAACCTCTCCGGCCCGCCGGAGAGGTTGCCATCTGCGCTGCGTCAGGGTTTGCCCAGCAGAGCAAACATGTTCTTCTTGTAAGCCTCTACGCCCGGTTGGTCAAAGGGATTTACCCCCAGCATATGGCCGCTGATGCCGCAGGCCAACTCAAAGAAGTAGAACAGGCGGCCCAGCATCGCAGCGTCCATTTTGTCCATACGCACGACCACGGAGGGTGTACCGCCGTCCGCATGTGCGGCCAATGTGCCGCGGAAGGCCATCTCGCGCACGAAGCTCAAGGGTTTTCCTGCGAGGTAATTCAGGTTGTCCCCGTTATCCTTGCTGTAGGGAATCGTCACATCGCATCCTGTGTCGTCCACATAGAGGACTGTTTCAAACAGGCTGCGCTCCCCATCCTGGATGTATTGTCCCATAGAATGAAGGTCTGTTGTGAATTGGGCTGCGGAGGGGAAGAGGCCCTTTCTGTCCTTCCCCTCCGATTCTCCGAACAGCTGCTTGAGCCACTCGCCCAGAGAGGAGTAGGACGGCTCGTAGTTACAGAAGATCTCTATTTTCCTGCCTTGACGATAGAGGGCGCTGCGGGCTGCGGCGTAGCGCCAGACGGGATTTTTCATCGAGCGAACGTCATATTCACGCATTGCCGCCGCCGCTCCGGCCATGAGGGCTGAGATATCGGTTCCGCCGACAGCGATCGGGAGCAGGCCGACCGCCGTAAGTACGGAATAGCGGCCGCCGACTTCATCCGGGATCACAAAACTCTCCCAGCCGTGGGCATCAGCCAGGGATTTGAGGGCCCCTTTTGCTTTGTCCGTGGTGGCATAGATCCGCTGGTCGGCCTCGGGACCATACTGTTTCTCCAGCAGCGCTCGGAACAGACGAAAGGCAACGGCAGGTTCGGTCGTTCCACCGGATTTTGAGATCACATTGATGGACCAGTCCTTGCCGTGTACACGGTCCATTACGTGCTGCAGTTCGTTTGGGCTGAGGGAGCAGCCCGCGAAGCAGATCTCCGGCCCGTCGGAGGGGAAAATGTCCAATGCGGCCTTTGCCCCCAGGTAAGAGCCGCCGATACCGATGACCACAAGTACCTGTGAATCGCCGCGAATCTTCTCCGCTGCGGCCTGAATACGGGCAAACTCTTCCTTATCAAAAGTTTTCGGAAGTTGGACCCAGCCGGTGAAGTCCGCGCCGGGGGCGGCAGGGTCATAAAGTAGTTCATGGGCCCGGGCTACCTCACTCTCCAGGACATTCAGTTCGGCCTCGGACAGGCAGCCGGCCAGCTTTTCAAGCTGAAGTTCAAACATAAGCTATTACCTCCTCTGTAAGGCTGAATTACTTTACAAAAAGGACCAGAGCAGAGCCCCAGGGGTCCAGGGACAGAGTACGTCCGCAATTTCTGCCGTAGTGGAGATGGAGCACCTCCCCTTCAAAGGGAAATTCCACCGTATCCTGCCGACCGTTGACGGCGGCCAATACCTGCTGGCCATCCAGCTCACGCTCCAGCAGAAGGCAGCCGTCAGGGCAGGGGAGAAAGCGAAGCGATCCCCTCCGCAGGGCAGGGGAAGAAGCTTTCCATCCGGTGAGCCGCCGGTAAAATTCCAAAAGCTCCTCGTCTTCCTTTCCCCAGGGGTAGCACCGACGATTGAAAGGGTCTTCAAAGCCTTCCAGTCCGGCCTCATCCCCGTAGTAGATCGCGGCCATACCGGGCAGTGCAAACTGAAGGACTGCGGCAGCCATCTCCCGCGCGACCGCCCATGGTTTGGCGGAGTCGGAAAGAAAGCGGCTGGCTTTCTCCTCCTTGCTGCCCTGAAAATCATCGCCCAGCAGGGTGAGGATCCGCGGTGTGTCATGGGTCGAGAGGCTGTTCATTACCCGGTGGAGGACAGGGGAGGGATAGTGCTCCGCAATGGTCAGCACAGCGTTTTGAAAGGCAGATACATCAGAGCGCGCCAGAAAATCCAGAATGGCAGAGCGGAAGGGGTAATTCATTACACTGTCCAGCTCTCCTTCGGAGAAGTATGTCCGCCGGACTCCATAGGCGACCTTATTGGAGGCATCCTCCCACACCTCGCCCATCAGCAACGCTTCAGGGTGCAGCTCCTTGAGCCGCCTGCGGAATGCCGCAATAAATGCGTCCGGCAGTTCGTCCGCCACGTCCAGGCGAAATCCGTCAACGCCGAGATCAAGCCAGTGTTTAATTACACTGTCCGCTCCGTTTATGACGAAATCGAGGTAGGACGGCTCCATTTCTCTCACGCAGGGCAGGGTATCAATGCCCCACCATGACGTATACCGATCCGGATAATGCTGAAACTCATACCAGACGCGATAAGGGGACGCCGGATCGCTGCAGGCACCGCCGCCGAACACGCCCTCCTTGTCAAAGTATACGCTGTTGCTCCCGGTATGGGAAAAAACGCCGTCCAGGATAATCCTGATTCCAAGCGCGTGTGCCTCCCGACACAGCGTGCGCAGATCCTCGTCACAGCCCAGAAGGGGATCAATGCGGCGGTAGTCTGCCGTATCGTACCGGTGGTTGGACCAAGCCATGCAGATCGGGTTCAGGTAGATCAGCTCCACATGAAGACTCTCCAGGTGATCCAGCTTTGCCCGGATTCCATCCAGATTTCCGCCGAAGAAGTCGTTGTTCAGAATTTTTCCCTGTTCGTCCGGACGGTATTCCGGCGTGTCTTCCCAGCAGCCATGGATCCAGTATGGCAGCAGTTTTCCGGACGTGTTGGGTGTTTCTCCTTTACAGAAACGGTCGGGGAAGATCTGATAGACGACCGCGCCGGCCAGACTGTCCGGTACCGAGAACTCCGCCGGATAGCAGGTAAGCTGCCAGCGCTCACCCTGGTTCGGTGCCGTGCCCCGAAGTCCCTTTCGGAACCAGCGGCAGACGCCGCCGGAAGCCCATTCTGTGCGGAAATAGTAGAAGTAAAGGTCACGGCAGGGAAGAATGAAGTCTGTGCGGTAGCGAAAGCGCCCGTCCTTTTCTTCTGCAGGTAAAAATGCGGACTGAAAGCTACGGCCGCCTTCTCCGTCCAAAACGATCCATATCCGGTCGGCAGGCTCTGTGGTCTCTACCCAGACGGAACAGAGTTCCCCCTCCCGCAGCGGGCCAAAAGGCGTTTTATAAGCGGCCTCCAGACAATCATAGTACAGCTCCATATCAGTGTTCCAGCATGGCACGGTAAATACCGCGGTATTCGGTCACCGAGTGTGACCACGAGCTGTCATGGGCCATGTCGCTGCGCCGCAGGATATCCC
>CAKUHW010000178.1 GCA_934659415.1 uncultured Oscillospiraceae bacterium | reverse complement strand
GTCTTACAGTGTTTCGATCAGTTTCATCAGCGCCGGCACCAGCTGCTCCTCCGGCAGGCGCGCCACGATCTCTCCTCTGCGGAACAAGACCCCTTCGCCCCGTCCGCCCGCTATGCCTACGTCCGCGTGGCGGGCCTCACCCGGCCCGTTGACTACACAGCCCATCACCGCGACCGTAATGGGCTTATCCACCGCCTGCAAACGCCGCTCCACCTCTTTGGCCAAAGAGATCAGTTCGATCTGCGTTCTGCCGCAGGTGGGGCAGGCGATCAGCTCCGGCCCCTCTCTGCGCAGCCCGACGGCCTTGAGAATCTGCCTGGCGGCCAGCACCTCTTCCACCGGATCCGCCGTCAGGGAGACCCGCAGGGTGTCGCCCACCCCGAGGGCCAGCAGACCGCCGATTCCGGCCGCGGCTTTCAGCACGCCCAGGCCGGGCGTGCCGGCCTCTGTAACGCCCAGATGGAGCGGATAATCATAATTTTGTGCCATCAGCCGGTAGGCCGCCATGGTGACCGGAACGGAGGACGCCTTCAGAGAAATACAGATATCCTCAAACCCGTACCGCTCCAGCAGTGCGGCGTGCCCCAGGGCGCTCTCCACCATGGCCTCCGGCGTCGGTCCGCCGTACCGGTCCAGAAGCTCCCGCTCCAGGGAACCGCCGTTGACACCGATACGAATGGGGATGCCCCGCTCCCTACAGGCGCGGGCGACCTGCTTCACCCTGTCGGCGCCGCCGATATTGCCGGGATTGATGCGGATCTTGTCGATGCCCTGCTCCGCCGCAATAAGCGCCAGGCGGTGATCGAAATGGATATCCGCCACCAGCGGGACAGGGCTGCCTGCCTTCAGTGCCCCCACCGCCCGTGCGGCAGCCTCATCGGGAATAGCCAAGCGGACGATCTCGCACCCCGCAGCGGCCAGCGCCCGGATCTGTGCCAGTGTGGCAGGGACATCGTGGGTGGGCGTATTGGTCATGGACTGGATGGAGACCGGCGCGCCGCCGCCCACCGCCACGGTGCCGACATGAATCTGTCTGCTCAATGTCTTTCTCTCCTCAGCGGAAAATATTCCAAACGTCATGGAACGCCACCAGCGCCATCACAGCCAGCAGAAGAATAAACGCGCCGGTATGCACATAGCCTTCATACTTTGCCGGGATCCGTCTGCGGCAGATGAGCCAGAGCAGGCCGTTGAGCAGGACAAAAAGCACCCTGCCGCCGTCCAGCGCCGGAATTGGCAGCATATTCATCACCGCCAGGTTCACCGCGATCAGCGCCATGATGTTCAGTACATTCAGCACGCCCGCCCAGGCTGTAGGCGATGAAGCGCCTACCTGGGACACCACGTCCACCACGCCGATCACCCCGGACACCTGTGTGACGCTCACCCGGCCGGTGACCAGATCCGCAAGGCTGATCCAGACCGTGCGGACATAGTCCGCCGTCTGGACAAGGGCATACCGCAGCCGGCTGCCCGCGGTAAGCCTTTCCGTCTGTTCGAATACCAGGCCAAAGCCGGTATAGCTCTCCCCCTGATAGGTGTAAGTCCCGCGGTAAAGAGGCAGCTTTTCCCTCTGCAGCCGGACGCCGTCCCGCTCCACCACCAGGTCCACACCGGACTTGCCGTCGTTGCGCTGGAGAAAGGTCAGGATATCATCGTAGCACCACACGCCGTGACCGTCGATCTTCACGATCCGGTCGCCGGGCAGCAGCCCCTCCTCCCCGATCAGTTCCTGGGGAAAGCCGCCGGCAAAGGTGGTGACCACCGGAGTCTGTACGGCAGCAACGCCGGTGTACAGCAGCACCACGATGAGCAGCCCGGTCAGGAAGTTCATAAAGGATCCGGCGCACAGGATCACAAGCTTCTTCCAGCCCTTCTGCCGGGAGAAGGAACGCGGATCGCCCGTCTCCTCGTCCTCCCCCTCCATGGCGCAGAAACCGCCGATGGGGAAAGCCCGCAGTGTGTAAAGCGTTTCTCCTTTCTGACGCTTCCACCAGGCCGGCCCCATACCAATGGCAAACTCGTTCACCTTGACACCCAGCAGCTTGGCTGTAAAGAAGTGCCCAAATTCATGAACGGCGATCAGCACGCCAAACAGCAGCACCGCCAGGAGAATATAGAGAATGCGCGCGACCAAATGATCTCACCTCAGCATTTCATAGACCGCCGCGCGTGCGGCGGCGTCAGCTTCAAAAATATCCGGCAGGGTGGGATCATCCTTTACCGGAACGCGCTCCAGCGCCCCCTCCACCAGCCGTTCAATATCCAAAAAGCCCACACGGTCGGCCAGAAACAGCGCCACCGCGGCTTCGTTCGCCCCGTTCAGGACAGCGGTAGAGGTCCCGCCCCGCCTGGCGCAGCCGAGCGCCAGCTCCAGGCAGCGGAATGTCTTCACATCCGGCCGGGAAAAGGTCAGCGGCGGGCAGGAGAACAGATCCAGAGACCGGGCCGGGCCCTCCGTGCGCTCCGGCCAGGTAAGCGCGTACTGAATTGGAAGGCGCATATCCGCAGAGCCCATCTGCGCCAGGACCGCGCCGTCCCGGAACTCCACCAGCGAGTGGACAATGCTCTCCCGGTGCACCGCGATGTCGATGCGCTCCGGCGGCAGACGGTACAGCCGCATCGCCTCGATGAATTCCAGACCTTTGTTCATCAGCGTCGCGGAGTCAATGGTGATCTTTGCCCCCATTGCCCAATTGGGATGCTTCAGCGCGCGCTCCTTCGTGACAAGGGAAAGCGCCTCACGACTCATGCCCCAGAAGGGCCCGCCGGAAGCGGTAATGATCAGCTTTCGAATCTCATCCCGGCTTCGGCAGCCCTGAAGACACTGGAAGATTGCCGAGTGCTCCGAATCCACCGGAACGATCTCCGCACCGCGCTCCTCCGCCCGGGCCAGGACTAATTCTCCGGCGCACACCAGGGTCTCCTTATTGGCCAGGGCGATCCGTTTTCCGGCGTCAATGGCGGCAAGGGTGGGTCTCAGCCCGGCCACACCCACGATGGCTGTCACTACTGTGTCCGCCTCCGGCGCTGCCGCGGCTTCCTCCAGCGCCTCCCGGCCGCCCAGGATCTTTGCCGGAGTGTCGCTCAGGCGCACACGCAGGTCGGCGGCAGCCTTCTCATCAGCCGCCGCCACCAATCCCGGCCTGAAACGCCGGACCTGTTCCTCCGCCAGCTCCACGCTGGTATTGACCGTAAGGGCCGCCACGGGAAGGCCGCAGGCCTCTGCCACCTCCAGCGTCTGCCTGCCGATAGACCCGGTGGAGCCTAGCACCGCAATGGCACGCTTCATCTTAAAACACCTCAAAGCAGCGCGCAATGAAATAGATCACCGGTGCGCAGAAGATCATGCTGTCAAACCGGTCCAGCATACCGCCGTGGCCGGGCAGAAGATTGCCGTAGTCCTTGATGCCATACTGCCGCTTGATGAAGGAAAAGGACAGATCACCCAACTCCGTGGCAAATGCGCCGATCAGGCCGCACAGCGCCAGAGAGATATAATTCGCCTGCTCCTTCACGATGGCTCCCACCACCGCGCCGACTAC
>CAKUHW010000177.1 GCA_934659415.1 uncultured Oscillospiraceae bacterium | reverse complement strand
TCCATGATCTGTTCCCTCCATCCTGTTTGTTCTGCCGCCCGGGCGCTCCGCCGGAAGGCCCGGTTCGACCGGCTCCACCAAAAGCTCCCTGTTGACAGGCGTATTGTTATTTGCTACACTGATACCGGAAGAAGCAAACCCCCGCAGGCCGTCGTCATTTTTGGCGCGTGAGCCTTCTATTTTGGGGTGGGCTTCTTCCTTCATTTGCCCTATATTGTAAACCATCCCTCCGTTTGCATTTTGGGCAACGGAAATCGTAGCCTGATAGTACTTCCCGTCAAAATCCATGAAGTATGCCGTGCGGTAGTTCCATCCGCCACTGGCCATATCACCATGTCTTCCGCCCTCATCTTCCTTTCGTCCCCCGCTACGCCGTCTGGACACCTGCACCAGCTCGTCGATATGGGATGCGGCATTTACCTTCCGCTCATACGCCTCATCGCTCATGGTCCGACCGTCGCTGGTGTGATTGTCGCTCAGCTTGCCCGCAGATGTGGCAGTCAGCCGCAGTTCATCCCCATCGTCTCCGATCAGCGTTACGTCCTGCCCGTGGCGGATCTTTCCGTTGATGTAGTCCTCCAGCTGCTCCGACCAGCTGTCCGGGTCGTTCCCGAAGATCACCTGGCGGTCTGCCCGGACATACCGCTTCCCGTCTCCGGTCGTCACAATGGAATACTTGCCTTCGCCGCCCTCCCGGGCGGCGTTTTCCATATCCTCACCCCGGCTCTCCACCGGCAGACCGGAGGGCATTCTGCCGTTTTGCAGGTTCTCCACCATCCGGTCCAGCGCCTGCGCCCGGGTCTCCTCCTCCCAGCGCCGCAGCGCCAGCTCGTCCTGCCGCTGCAGGTCCTCCTTGCTCAGGCGGATCAGATTCTCGGTGCTGTCGGTGTCCTTCAGAAGGAACTTTGCTTCTTCGGTTTCTTCTCCTCGAACTCCGGGCACCCCTCTCCGTTCAATACTTCGTCGGGTATCCAATCCGTGTATCGTTTGCAGCTCGCTGTCTCTGCCCGCAAGTGTTTGCATCTGTTGCATTGCTTGACCGTGTTCTTCGGAATAAAGTTGTCCAGTGCCATGTTTTGCGGCCTCCTTCATGTAAATAACCGGTTTTCCGTCTGTATCCGTTCCGACTTTCTCGATATAAAAACGGGTGTTGCGGGCAAACAGAATCTCGCTCTCGTTGTTGTTCCCAATACCGGCCACGTCCTTGCCGGTTTTGCTGGAGATGATTTGCGTAACGGTCAATTCGCCGTTTATGGGGTATCCGTCCATGACTGTAGAGCTGGATGTATATGCCGCACTGTTCACAACAGTTTCCGGCTCATGCGCTGCTAAAAATGCGTCCAGCGCCTCCTGACCCTCCATATCAAAGGATAACCGGCGGTAGACGGTCCCCTCGTATACGGGCAGTTTCTCCAGAGCACAATCCAGCTCGTCTGCCATGGCCTGCTCCGCCTCAGTCAGCGCAATGCCGTCCCGCAGCTTGGCGTTGATTTTGTAGCTCTCGCTGCTCTTGTAGCTCAGCACTGCGCTCGTCTCCGCCTCTGTCAGACCGCATCGCTCCGCGGTATCCCGGTAATGCATCGCCTGCATCCCGTCCGTCCCCACGCCCTGGGCCGCGGCGGCTCCCATCAGCCCCGGGTCCGGACCTGCGGGGGCGGCTCCACCTCCGAAGGACCCGCTCCCGCGGGCCAATGCCAGCCCCTGCTCCACCGCCTGCGCCGCCTGCGCCGTCAGATCCGCGCTCCCCGGCGGCAGGCTCCCGGCTGCCGGGCTGCCGAAGCCGCCTGCATACTGCCCCATGGCCGCGTCAATGCCGTCCAGCGCCCGGTTCATGGCGTCCACGGTGTCCTGCTGTCCGGCCATGTAAGAACGGTTCAGACCGGCGCGGAAATCCTGCGTACGCTGCCTGATCTGCGCGGCGGCCTCCGCCCGGGCCTCCGGGGTCATCTGCCCCCAGCCCCTGCTCAGTCTGCCGTACTCCTCTGCGATCCTGCCGTACGCCTCTTCCATTCTGGCTTTGTCCGCCTGGGTGGTGCTGTAGGCAGACACAGCGCCCTGCAGAACGGAGAACAGAAATGCCGTGGCAAAATCTACGGCGGCCTGCTCCCTGCTGGGCTTGTCCTCCCGCAGAAGGTATCCGGCCGCGGTGTTCGCCCCGGCGGAGGCAAAGCCGGACGCGCTCTGCCGCACAAACTCCATAAACGGCGTCATAAGGCCGCTCTCTTTCAGCGCCTGCGCCATGCCGCTGCTCACCAGGCCGCCTGCAAGGCCCCCCGCGAAGCCCTGGACCCCGGCGGTGCCCGCGCTTTTGAGAAAGTCCGCGGCATTCATGCAGCCCGTGGCCGCAGCGCCCGCATTGTGCGCCGCGTCTGCCGCCAGAAAGGCGGCGCTGCTGTTCACCACGGTCTGCACGGCCGGAGTCATCCGCAGCGCAAAGGTCCTCCCGCCGATCTTCACCCCTGTACTCAGCGCGCCCTCCGCTGCGCTCAGTCCGGCGTTCAGCCCGGCCATCAGAGCCAGATTCCCGCTTACATTGCCCGCGCCGTAGGCATACGGGTGCTGCTGCCCGGCCTGTGCCGACTCCTCCAGAAAGCCGCCGTACCAGTCCCGGGTCCGCGCGCCCGCCTCCTCGTCCCCGGTCAGCAGGCCGTACCCGCTCCCCAGCAGAGCGGCGGCGGAGGTCACGCCTGAGCCCTGGGCAAAGCCGTATCCAAGCGCCTCAACGCCAGTGTACTCTCTGGCAGCTGCCTCGTCAAGGTAATTGTAAGCCGCTTCCTTTCCCCGGGCGGCATACAGATAGTTGAAGGTCTGAACCGTATCCTCCGGCAGGTCCCTGTAATGGCTGTGGGTGGTGGCGTACAGGCTGCCGGAACTGCCCACGTCCAGATTGTCCTGTATCCGCCGGGCATTCTCGTCCCCGTTGACATAGTCGTAGAGGATGTCTCCGTACCCGGTGTCGGTATAGCTGCCCGCCCAGTTCATCTTTGCCTCGCCGTACCGGGTGCTCTTGTACCGGCTCTTCTCCGCAAAGTCCGGCCGGTCCTTCAGCCCGGCCCAGTGCTCCTGCCTGTGCTGTGCATCCACCCGCTTTATGGCCGCCCCGGCGGCATCCGCCCTGTCCTGTTCCCCGGCGATCCGGTCCTTATATCCCTGCACACTGCCGTACCTGGCAGAGAGCAGGCTCTCCCTGTCTGCGGCCCAGAGCTTATGCGCAAACGGGTCCTCCTCCAGCTCCTTCACCCGCGCCTGTGCCCGGGTCTGTTCGGCCGCAAGGGCGTTTCGCACCGGGTCCGTAAGCTTCACAGGCCCCTGGGTGCCGTCTGAAACGGTCCCGCTCCCCGCCCTGTCCAGCGCCGCCCCCAGCAGGCCGTCCTTCTTGTACCACGGCGCGGCGCCCCCGGCCAGCCGGGGCAGAGACGTGCTCTGCCCGCTCCTCTGCCGGGCGCTGCCGGAGGCGGGGCCGGTATAGGAGTCGGCCTCCCGCTGCCGCTTTGCCTGCACCGCCCGGAGGGTGAGGGGGTTGCCCCCCTCGCCCTCCGCCGGACTATTC
>CAKUHW010000176.1 GCA_934659415.1 uncultured Oscillospiraceae bacterium | reverse complement strand
GATCAATGACGTTGATGCCCTTGCCCTCCATCATGATCTTCACCAGGTTCTTGCCGATGTCGTGCAGGTCGCCCTTCACGGTGCCGATAACCGCGGTGCCCAGGGAGACAGACGCATCGCCCGCCAGCAGGGGCTTGAGCAGCTCGGTACCGGCGCTCATGGCGCGGGCGGCCACCAGGACTTCGGGAACAAACACCTCGTTGTTGCGGAACTTGACGCCCACGCGGTCCATACCGGGGAGCAGGCCCTCGGTGAGGATCTGCTGGGGCGCCATGCCCTCATCCAGCGCCTGCTGGACCAGCGCCACGACCTGCTTGCGCTTGCCGTGCTCGAGGGCTTCGCCAATGTCAGTCAAAATGCTCATAAAATACCTCCGTTTAATTTGATAGATTTTTGGTGGCGAGAAAACCTATGCTTCCTGATTGTAGCAAAATCGCCGTAAAACTGCAAACAAAAACGGCCAACAAAAGATATAATTACCAAATATCAAAAGAAACTACCAGAGGGAACAGCCGTTCAGCGCCGCGCCGCCGCTATCCGCCGTATTCCTTTTCAACGTCGATCCGCCGGAACTGCTTGCGGTACCGGTCCGGCGTGGTACCGGTGATCTTCTTGAAGGTCTTGCAGAAATAGCTCTGGTCCTCAAAGCCGCACAGGCCGCACACCTCGGAAATGCTCAGCTCCCGGGACAGCAGCATGGACTTCGCCTTCTCGATGCGCACCTCGTTGAGATAGGCCCGGAAGGTGTTCCCCGTCTCCTCCTTGAACACCCGGGAGAAATGGGAGTTGGAATAGCCCACATAGGCCGCCACCTGGCTCAGGCTCAGATTCCGGGCGCAGTTCGCGAAGATATAGCCCATGGCACTGAGAATCACGTTCTTGTGCTTGGAGTCCACCAGGTCGAAGATCAGATCCATGAACCGGTTGAGGGCCAGCGCCAGCCACTGGGCAATATCCGCCTGATCGGAGAGCTGACGGAACTGATAGGCATAGCTGTGGCCGATGCGCAGCACCTCGTCGGCATTGGCGCCGCTGTTGATCGCCGCCCGGGAGAGGAGCACCAGCAGCTCCGCGATGCGGGTCTGGATCACGTCCGGATCCCGGGTGAGAAAGAAAATATGTCCCAGCAGCTCGTTGAGCAGCGCCGCGGCCACGGACCGGTCCCCCCGGGAGACCGCAGCCAGAAGCTCCTGCTCCTTTCCGATGGGATAGGGCGCATCCTGCGCGCTCTTGATCTGCTGGATGTACTCGCCGATGGCCCGCTGCTGCTCGCTGCCGTGCAGGGAGAGAAGTATCTCCCTGCTGCTGTCGCTGATGTAGACCGCGTTGGTGAACAGCTGCATGGCCAGGTGACTCAGCCGGGAGGGCTCGATCTGGGGCAGGCCGGTGAGAAAGTCCCGGATGGGCGGCACCTCCCCCTGGGGAATATGCCGGCGGGCGACCATATCCTCCAGAAAGTCCTCCGGATCCATAATGAGCACCGGCCCGGCGCACAGCGCTCCGGCCAGCGTCCCCCCCGTCAGGATGGGCGCCGAAAAAAAGGTGAGTCCGGCGGCGCAGCTGTAAATATACCGGCCGCCGAAGCGCTGCGCCTGGCGGGCTCCGTCAAGGTGGACCTGCTGGCAGATGGGCGCCTCCGGCAGCGCCTTCAGGAAATCACAGGCGTCCGGCGAGCTCTGGCAGGTGTAAAGGCACCCTCCCCGCTCGTCCAGGATCCGGCACTGGATCCCGCAGGACAGGGAAAAGGAGTCCACGATCTTCTGCGCCGTCCGCAGGTCAAAGCCGCCCCGGGCTGCTGCCTCCACGTTTCTTTCCTCCTTGGTCCGTCATACAGGAGCCGTCAGGCCTGCTCCGGCTGCCCCACGGCGCTCTGCCCCGTCAGCGCCTCCAAAAAGACCGGCAGCGCCGGGTTCTTGTTGTCCTGGTGCCAGGCGGCGGTCAGGCTGGGATCGCTGACCTGGTCTACATCCAGAAATTTGATGTGGGGGTAATTGCGCAGGATGTTCCGGGAGTCCAGCATGGCCACCCCCAGCCCGGACTGGACCCAGAGCATGCTGGTCTGGATGGAGGGGGAAAAGCGTACCCTGGGCGTAAAGCCCTGGGCCTGGCATGCCTCCAGAATCAGCTTGGCGGACACCGCGGAGTCCTTATAGGCCACAATGATGAAGCTCTCCTCCCGCAGGTCGGCCAGGTGGACAAAGTCCCGCCCGGCCAGAGGATGGCTGCGCAGCATGGCGATATTGTCTCTGCCCTTCTCCAGCACCTGAAAATTCAGATTATAGCGGTCCATAATGTCGAAACAGAGGGTGATGGCCAGGTCCAGTCCGCCGTCGTACAGCAGCGAGGCCAGGGCGTTGAAGCTGTGGTACTCATAGGAGAGCTCCACATAGGGATACCGGCGGCTGAACAGCTCCGTCACCGGCGGGAGGAGATCGTCCACCTGGGTCCCGTCCAGAATGCCCACGCGCAGCTGGCCGGACAGGCCGTACTGGATGCTCTTCGCCCGCTCCACCGCCCGCTCGTAGCCGGCATAGATCCCCTGCAGCTCCTCATAGAGGGCCCGTCCCGCCGGAGTAAGGCGCATGGAGCGGCTGGTGCGGATGAAGAGCTGCAGGTTCAGCTCCTTCTCAATGGCGGAGATCTGGCGGCTGAGCGCCGGCTGGGTGATATACAGCAGATCGGCGGCCTGGGTGAAGTTCAGGCAGCCGGCTGCGGTGAGAAAATACCGGATCTGAAGCATATTCATCGTGCTTGCCCCTCCTTCCGTCCTCTCCGGAGCCGGCGGTCAATACCGGCCGTAGTCCATGGTGGTACGGAACCACGCGTCCATATTCTCCTCCCGGTAGTGGTCCATTACGATGGAGCAGTCCATCACAAAGCCGCCCCCGGGCGCGCACTGGTCCAGCATCCGTTTGGCCGCGTCCTCGATCTCTCCCGGCTTGCCGTAGGCCAGCAGCGCGCCGGGCAGGTTGCCGCACACGCACATGCTGCCCTGCAGGATCTGCTTGGCTCGGGCGATATCCACCTGTTCGAACATGGCCAGGATCTTTCCCTTGGGCAGCTCGTCCCGCAGCAGCTCCAGGCGGGTCTGGTATTTGCCCTCGAAGAAGATATAGGGCGTCAGCCCCAGCTCGATCTCCCGGTCGATCACCTTCTTCAGCGACGGCAGGTAGAACTCCCGGTAGGTGGCCTCGCTCATAAAGTCGTCCGTGCCGCCGTGGAGGGGCATAAAGCAGTACTTCAGCCCCATGGCGTGCATATTCTCCACATTCTTCAGGGCAAGGCCGGTCATCACATCCACCGCGGCCTTCACCTTGTCCGGAATCTCCAGAATGTCCATGGGCACATTGAGATAGCCCCGGACATTGTCCGCGAACATATCATAGGGGGCTGTCTGGCCGATGATGCACCCCAGGGGCGCCTGCATACGCAGCGCCGCCGCCCGAAGCTCTCCCTGGGCCTCGTTCCACCGCCGGGCCTGCTCCCCCGCGGCCATCAGCGTCAGCAGCGCCTCATGGACCTCCGGGTCGGAAAAGGCGGCCATGGAGGCAAAGTGGCCGAACTCCACCAC
>CAKUHW010000175.1 GCA_934659415.1 uncultured Oscillospiraceae bacterium | reverse complement strand
GGGCAAGACCCTCATCACCGCCGACGGCTCCACCCTGCTGGGGGCGGACGACAAGGCGGGCGTGGCCGAGATCCTTACCCTGTGCGAGCGGCTCATCACCGAAAACCTCCCCCACGGGAAGCTGTGCATCGCCTTCACCCCCGACGAGGAGATCGGCGAGGGGCCCGACCACTTCGACGTGGCCGCCTTCGGGGCGAAATGGGCCTATACCGTGGACGGCGGCGCCGCCGGGTCCATCGAATATGAGAACTTCAACGCCGCCTCCGCCCATGTGGACATCGCCGGCGTGTCCGTCCACCCAGGCTCCGCCAAGGGCATTATGGAGAACGCCCTGCTCATGGCCCAGGAGATCAACGCCGCCCTGCCCGCCGAGGCGGTCCCCGCCCTCACCGAGGGATACGAGGGCTTCTTCCATCTGGACGGTCTGACGGGCACCGCCGCAGCCTGCACCATGGACTACATCATCCGGGACCACGACCGGGCCAGATTTGAGGCCAAGAAGGCCCTGATGCAGGCGGCCTGCGACGCGGTGCAGGCCGCCCACCCCACGGCGAAGGTGACCCTCACCCTGCGGGACAGCTACTACAACATGAAGGAGAAGCTGGCCGGCTGCATGCACCTGGTGTCCAACGCCAGGAAGGCCGCGGAGCTGGCGGGGGTCGTCCCCACGGAGGAGCCCATCCGCGGCGGCACCGACGGTGCGCGCCTGTCCTTTGTGGGCCTGCCCTGCCCCAACCTGGGCACCGGCGGGTACAACTTCCACGGCCCGCTGGAGTGCATCGCCGCAGAGGATATGGACCGGGTGGTGGACATTCTGGCCAACCTGGTGGAGCTGTACCGGACGTTCTGAGACGGCAGGATTTACACTTTGTTGATGATTTACCCGGCCGTATCCGCTATGATGACCCTGTTCGCCACATCCACGCAAGGAGGAAGCGCCCGTTGTATAACCAAAACCGCGGCGGCCTGATCGACCGCTTCTGCGCCAGGCATCCCAGGTTCGGCATCCCGAATCTGATGAAGATCATTGTATTCACCCAGATCGGGGTGTTTCTGCTGGAGCTGCTGTGCCAGGCGGTGCTCCGCACCGGCTGGGTCAGCTATCTGGAGTTTGTCCCGCTGTACATTTTTCAGGGGCAGGTCTGGCGGCTGGCGACCTGGCTGGTGGTGCCCAACAGCTCCAACCCCTTCTATCTGCTGCTGGGCTGCTATTTCTACTACTGGATCGCCTCCACCCTGGAGCGCCAGTGGGGCACCGCCCGGTTCAATCTCTTCTACTTCGGCGGGGCTCTTCTGTCGGTGCTCGTCGGGCTGCTGCTGGGACTGCTCCAGCGGGATCTGACCCACACCTACTCCGCCATCGGGCTGTCCTACTACCTGAACCTGTCCATCTTCCTGGTGCTGGCCACCCTCTTCGGGGACGCGCAGGTGCTGCTGTTCTTTGTGGTGCCGGTGAAGATGAAGTGGATGGCTCTGCTGGACGTAGTCCTCATCCTGGTGGATATGGTGAAGATGGTGCGTGCAGGCTACTGGATGCTGGCCCTGGCGCCCCTGGCCAGCTGGATCAACTATTTTATCTTCACCTGGCCCTTCTGGAGCATGAAGCTGGGGCGTGTGAAGCGCCGGGCGGACCCGAAGGTCATCCAGTTCAGGCAGGCCCAGAAGCAGGCGCAGAAGGCCCGGCAGAGCCAGAGCTGGCACCACAAGTGCGCCGTGTGCGGCATCACCGACCTGGACGACCCCAACATGGAGTTCCGCTACTGCTCCAAGTGCGACGGCTACTACTGCTACTGCGCCGACCACATCAACAACCACGTGCATATTCACAAAGACTGAGCTTTCCCCGGCGGAGCAAACGCTCCGCCGGGGATCTTTTGTTCCGCAGCGCTGTCCGGCGGCCGCTGCACCGTACGGTCTCCCGCTCCATAGGATATGGTGCGGGGCGTCCGCGGGGACGCCCCGCTTCGGAAGGAGCGATGACGCATGTATGAGACCCTGACCTTGTCCGCCCTCCCCCTGGGGGAGAGCGGTTATGTGACCCACATCACCGCCCGGCCCGCCATGGAGCGCCGCCTGACCGACCTGGGCCTGGTGCCCGGCACCCGGGTGACCTGCCTGGCCCGCAGTCCGGCGGGGGACCCCTGCGCCTACCTGATCCGGGGGGCGCTCATCGCCCTGCGCCGGGCGGACGCCGAGGGGATCACGCTGGAGCGGCGGAGCTGTGCCCCGGCGGTGTCCCCGTGAGCGCCGGGGAGCCCTGCATCGCCCTGGTGGGCAATCCCAACGTGGGGAAATCCACCCTGTTCAACGCCCTCACCGGTCTGCGCCAGCACACGGGCAACTGGGCGGGCAAGACGGTGGCCACCGCCATGGGCGAGTATACATTCGGGGGCGTCCGCTACCGGCTGGCGGACCTGCCGGGGACCTACTCCCTGGCGGCCCGCTCTCCGGAGGAGGCGGTGACCCGGGACTTCATCGAGAGCGGCGCGGCGGACGGCGTGATCGTGGTGTGCGACGCCACCTGCCTGGAGCGCAGCCTCATTCTGGCCCTCCAGGTGCTGGAGCTCACCGGCCGGGCGGTGGTGTGCGTCAACCTGATGGACGAGGCGGCCCGCCATGGGGTGGGGCTGGACCTCCCCGCTCTGGCCCAGCGGCTGGGCGTCCCGGTGGTGGGGGTGTCCGCCGGGAGAGGAGAGGGACTGCGGGAGCTTCAGGCCGCGGCGGCGGGCCTGTGCAGTCTTCCGGCGGAGCCCCGGCCCGCCCGGACTCCCGCCGCCCGGGTGACCCTGGCGGAGCAATATGCCGCCCAGGTGGTGCGCCAGCGGGAGGTGAAGGCCATGCAGCGCCGCCGGCGTCTGGACCGGCTGCTCACCTCCCGGGCCACGGGGGTGCCCCTGATGCTTCTGCTGCTGGGGGCGGTGCTGTGGCTGACGGTGGCGGGGGCCAACCTGCCCTCGGCCCTGCTGACGGCGGCCTTTGCCCGGGTGGAGGTGTGGCTGGCGGCCCTGCTGAGCGGCGCGCCGGAGTGGCTGTCCGCCCTGCTGGTGGACGGGGTCTGGCGGGTGACGGCCTGGGTAGTAGCGGTGATGCTGCCGCCCATGGCCATCTTCTTCCCCCTGTTCACCCTGCTGGAGGACCTGGGCTACCTCCCCCGGGTGGCCTTCATGCTGGACCACGCCTTTCAGCGCTGCCGCGCCTGCGGCAAGCAGGCGCTGACCATGTGCATGAGTCTGGGATGCAACGCCTGCGGCGTCACCGGCTGCCGCATCATCGACTCCCCGCGGGAGCGGCTCATCGCCGCCCTCACGGCCTCTCTGGTGCCCTGCAACGGGAAGTTTCCCACCCTCATCGCCCTTATCACCCTGTTTTTCGTGGGCGGACGGCAGGGGCTGGGGGCCTCTCTGGCGGGGACGGGGCTGCTCCTGCTGGTGCTGGCCGCCGGGGCGGCGGCCACCCTGCTGTGCTCCCGTCTGCTGTCCGCCACGGTGCTGCGGGGGATGCCCTCCTCCTTTACCCTGGAGCTGCCACCCTTCCGCCGGCCCCGGGTGGGGCAGGTGATCGTCCGCTCCGTGCTGGACCGCACCCTCTTTGTGCTGGGCC
>CAKUHW010000174.1 GCA_934659415.1 uncultured Oscillospiraceae bacterium | reverse complement strand
GATCGCAGGATGGAAAGGCGGCGTCGGCGTTGGAGCAGCGGCGGGGGTGACGGCGGGCCTGGCCATGGACCTGGCGCTCCCCGGAGCGTACGCCTGTACGGCGGTATATGCCCTTGCAGGGCTGGTCTCCGGAATATTTGCCCGTCAGGGCAGGCTGCTGTGCGCCCTCGCCTACTGCCTGGCCGCAGGAGCCGCCCTGATCTGGAACGGCGGAATACAGCTTCAGCCGCTGGCCTTTGAGTCGGTGGCCGGAGTGGTGATCTTTCTGATTCTTCCGGAGCGGCTGCTGCGCCGGTTTGCGGGGCTTTTCTGCGCCGAAAGTCTGCCGGAGGGAGTCGGCGAGGAGGCGGCTTTCCGCAGTGCCGCGCGCCGTTTGAAGCGCACGGCAGAGGCCTATCGCGCCGTGACCGGGGATCTGGCCGGAGCCGTTTCTGCGGCCAGGCCCAATGACGGAGACACGCAGCGTATTTTTGACCGTGCAGCGGAGCAGGTGTGCGTCCGCTGCCGCCAGCGGGAACGGTGCTGGCAGCAGGAATACCAGAGCACGCGGGCGGCGCTGGCTGATGCGCTGGGCCCCATGATGGACAGAGGGGAGGGCAGAAGAGAAGATTTCCCGGCCTACTTTGCGGATCAGTGCCCGCGCTTTGACGCGTTTCTCGCCCAATCCAACAGAGAGCTGACCGCCCTGTTCTGCAGGCGGCAATACGACAGCCGAGTGCGGGAGAGCCGTGCGGCTGTGCGCGCGCAGTATGATCAGCTGGCTGCTGTGCTGGACCAGACGGCGGCGGAGCTGATCCGGGGACAGCCCCGTGAGCCGAAGCTGCAGCGCCTGGTCAAGCAGCGGCTTGCCGCGGCCGGGGCAGAGGGAAACTGTGCGGTCTGGCGGGATGAAAACGGCCACCTGCGGGTATTACTGACGGGGAAGGGTGCGGAGGCTTTTGGGGAGGACCGGGAGCTGGAGCAGCTTGGACTGACGGTGGGATGTCTGCTTCGGGTGGAGGAGCGCTCCGCCGGGTGGCTGTCGCTGTGCCAGCGGGAGCCGCTTATGGCAGTGGCGGGCGTTGCGGCGGCGAACAAAGAGGGACAGAATGTCAGCGGAGATACCGGAGCCTGGTTCAAGGATGAACGCGGGGTACTCACAGTTGTGCTTTGTGATGGCATGGGGAGCGGCCCGGAGGCCAGAGAGGACAGCGGCTGTGCCCTGACACTTCTGGAAAAATTCCTGCGGGCCGGGCTTTCGCCGGAGACGGCCCTTGCCACGGTAGGGGAGGCGCTCGCCCTGCGGGGTGAGGAGCGGGGAGGCTTTACCGCTGTGGACCTTCTCCGGCTGGACCTGTTTTCCGGGGCTGCCTGTGTGTACAAGCTGGGCGCCGCGGCGACTTATGTGCGCCGGGGCGGCAATGTGGAGCGGCTGGAGGGAAATACGCTGCCCGCAGGAGTCCCGGGCGGGGATGCCAGCCCGGACAGCTTTCCATTGAAGTTGGAGGCGGGCGACTGTGTCGTTATGGTGAGCGACGGAGTCACAGACGGAAATGAGGACAGCTGGCTGTGTGAGCTGCTGCAGAATTTTGACAGCGTATCCCCGCAGGCTCTGGCGCAGAGCCTGCTGACCGCCAGCGGACGGCGGGGCGGCCGCGGGGACGACAGGACGGTCATGGTCCTGCGGGTAGACCGGCGCGGCAAAAGCTGAGCCACATCGTTTTGAATAAATCAGAGGGAGGGCCTGCGGCAGCGCAGACCCTCCCCCCTTGATAGCGTTATGAAGCCTGAAGCAAAAAATTACCGGCTTTCCAACAGCAGCGGCTGAAGCTGATGCTGACAGAGGGCGGCCTCCAAGGTGGGTTCAACCAGATCAAACTCTGCGATGAGCGAGGTGGGCTTGTTCCGGCAGTCGTCCTGACGGAAGGGAACAAAATAGATGTTTTTGCGGTTCATGAGTCCGCCGATATTCGCAGCGGCCGCACCGAGCCCATCATTGGTGGCGATCGCCAGGACCAAAGGCCTTCCGTTTCTCAGATGCGCCTTGGCGGCCATGGTGACCGGTCCGTCCGTGATGCCGCAGGCGAGCTTGCCAAGGGTATTCCCTGTGCAGGGGCAGATCACGAGAACATCCAGCAGGTGCTTCGGGCCGATAGGCTCCGCCTCCTCCACGGCGGTGAGCGCCGTCCGGCCGCAGGCGGCCTCGATCCTTTTGCGCCAGTCACCGGCACGTCCAAATCTGGTGTCGGTCCCAGCCATCTGCCTGGACAGGATGGGAATCACCCTGTGCTGTCCGGCGACCCGCTCCAGAACGGTCACGGCCTTTTCTAAAGTGCAGAAGGAGCCGCACAGGGCAAAGCCCACAGTTAGCTCCATAGTCACACTCCTAACATGATGGAATAGACGGCGTCCCGAAGATAGCGCGCGGCAGAGCGCGGAGCGGTCTTCCCGGGAAGGCCGGGGGCAGGGATGAGGCGGATGCCCAGGGCGGAGGCTGCCTGCAGATCTACACCGCCGGGCGGAGAAGCCAGTTCGATCAGCGGGGTGCGGCAGGGCAGCGCAGACAGCTCCGCAGGGCCAAATACCACGGCGGGGACGGTATTGAAAACCAGCTGCGCCCGGGAGAGATGGCCGGGCAGCCGATCAAAGCCGCCGCAGTCCAGTCCCTGGCTTTGGGCCAGCGCCTGCCGCGCCCTGCTGCGCTCCGAGACCCATACGCGGCAGCCCAGAGCCGCGAGCCTGGCTGCCAGCGCCTGACCGACTCTTCCAAAGCCTGCGATGACGCACCTGGCCTCATGCAGCGTGACGCTGAGAGCGTCCATGGCCAGCCGGACAGCACCTTCGGCAGTCGGGATAGCGTTGAGAACAGCGATCTCCTCGGAGGCATAGTAGTCGGCAATGCCGAGACCAAAGGACGCGGCCAGAGCGCACAGTTCGGCCCCAGGGCGGCCTGCAAGCAGCCGCTGTCCCGGCAGCAGCTGTCCGAACAGCCGGGCCGGCTCCAGCGTTCGATCAGACAGCGGCGTGTTGAGCGCCCCACGCCCATCCAGAACGGGCAGCGGGAGAATGACGCCGTCCGCCTGTGCGATACCCGAGAGATCGGACCGACAGGAGACCGCGCGCTCCAGGGCGTAAGTGTGTACTATGTGTCCATCCTCTGCCAGCAGGTCGGCCAGCTCGCACTGGCGTGCATCGCCTCCGACCACCCAGAGATCCCATACCGGCTCGTTCAATTGCAACCACTCCTTTTGAGACAGGGGTCCCGTCTTCAACTCAGCCTATTCCGGACCGGGGAAAACGTTTACAACCGCCGGCAGCGGAGGTGTATCAGGAGCGAAGCGTGCACGCCCCGGGATGGGCAGGTGCGGCCGGGCGCGGGGGAATCAGAAAAGACGGCAGACAGACGATTTTCCTCTTGAATTCGGGAAGACAATATAGTAAAATAACTTCCGGTCATGCCGGTGTGATGGAATTGGTAGACGTAGTGGACTCAAAATCCACCGCCAGCGATGGCGTGCCGGTTCGAGTCCGGCCACCGGCACCAAACCAATATAATCCGAACCAAATCTTCTTAATCGGAGATGGGTTCGGATTATTTGTTTTCTTTGACCGTTACGAAACCGCCTATTTTCGCAACGGGGTGAAGCGTAAACC
>CAKUHW010000173.1 GCA_934659415.1 uncultured Oscillospiraceae bacterium | reverse complement strand
CTTTTTGCGCAGTCGCAGGCGTTTAGAACCGCGTTGCGAGCAGGCGAGGCGTGACAAGAGGAGGCGCAGCCCTGCGGGCCCGCCTGTTTCTGCTCTGTCAAAAGTTGGCGCCTCAGAACTCCAGGTTTCTGCCGGTGTCCTTGTCGAACATGTGGGCCACGTTGCCGCCGAAGATCAGGTTGACCTCGCTGCCCATGGGGAAGTGGGCGGCGTCGCCGTTGGTGGGCACGATGACCACCACGTCCGTGCCGTCCTGGGTGGTGATGTGCAGGTGGACGGAGGAGCCCATCATCTCCGACACATCCACCCGGCCGCGGATTCCGTCGGCGCACAGCATCAGGTGGTCGGGCCGCACGCCCAGGGTGACGGCCTGCTCGCCCACGCCGTGCTCCCGCAGCCGCGCCTGCTTCTCCTCCGCCAGCTCTACGCGGACGCCGCCCGCCTCCACAAAGTACCTGCCGTCGGTCACGGTCAGCCGGGCGTCCACAAAATTCATCTGGGGCATACCGATGAACCCGGCCACGAACAGATTGGCGGGGTGGTCGAACACCTCCTGGGGGGTGCCGATCTGCTGGACGAAGCCGTCCTTCATGATCACGATGCGGTCGCCCAGGGTCATGGCCTCGGTCTGGTCGTGGGTGACGTAGATGAAGGTGGTGCTGATGCGCTGGCGCAGCTTGATGATCTCCGCGCGCATCTGGTTGCGCAGCTTGGCATCCAGGTTGGACAGGGGCTCGTCCATAAGGAACACCGCCGGGTCGCGCACGATGGCCCGGCCGATGGCCACCCGCTGCCGCTGGCCGCCGGACAGAGCCTTGGGCTTGCGGTCCAGATACTGGGTGATGTCCAGGATCTCGGCGGCCTCGGTGACCTTCTTGTCGATCTCCTCCGCGGTGAGCTTGCGGTAGCGGGTGTGCCCCTCCCCGTCGGTCACGGGGACCTTCTTCAGCTTCAGGGAGAAGGCCATGTTCTCATATACCGTCATGTGGGGGTAGAGGGCGTAGTTCTGGAACACCATGGCGATGTCCCGGTCCTTGGGCTCCACATCGTTCATCAGCTGGTCCCCGATGTACAGCTCCCCCCGGGTAATGTCCTCCAGTCCGGCAATCATCCGCAGGGTGGTGGACTTGCCGCAGCCGGAGGGACCCACCAGCACGATGAATTCCTTGTCTGCCACCTCCAGGTCAAAGCCCTGCACGGCTACGACGCCCTCGTCCGTCACCTGAAGATTGTTCTTCTTCTCCGGCTCATCCTTGCCCTTTTTCTTTTTCTCTGTGTTGGGATAGATCTTGGTGAGCCCTTTCAGTACGACCTTTGCCATATGCTTCCGGCTGTGACCGCCCTGCCTCCGCAACGGACGGCCTCACGCGCGGGCGATGCTGTCCCGCGCGCCTTACGGCAGGTCTCCACACTGCCGCACCGCCAGCCGGGCGGTGTCTGTCTCCTCCTTTTGTCTCCCCGGCGCGGACATAAGGTGGAGTGCCCGGCCGGGTGGGGATTCTACGCCGCTATTTTACACGAACAGGGGCGAAAATGCAATCGAAATTTTGCCATACTGCACAGAGCGTCCGCTGGGGGCTCTCCCGGCCCGCAGCCGCCGCCGGACCGGGCCGGAAGGGCGGAAAACCGGGGGCGGAAAATGGGCGGAGAAAAGGGAAAAACCTTGCATTTTCAAGGGCTGCGTGTTATAATGACACTGTCTTCGAGCCCGTGTCCCTGCGGCCTTCGCGCTATGGGATCCGGGCCGGCGGGAGCGGTCTGTTCCCGCCCGGGTCGATGCCGGAAACGGCGCGGCCTTCCGCATTGAAAAGGAGACGGGTATACAGAACTTCAGGCCGAAGTCCGCGGGGCTTCGGGTGTTCCTCTGTTGTCCGTCTGAAGAAGACGGACATTTTTATTTTTCTAAGGAGGAACCCCAAATGAAAAAGTTCACCGCACTGCTTCTGTCCCTGCTGCTGGCGGCGGGCCTTCTGTCCGCCTGCGGCGGCAATGCCAAGCCCAGCGCCAGCACCGAGCCCACCCCCAGCGCCAGTACCGAGCCTACTCCCAGCACCCCCGCCGAGCCCAGCAAGGAGCCCGAGGCCGACCCCGTCGAGCTGATCGTCTTCGCCGCCGCCTCCATGAAGGAGACCCTGACCCAGATTCAGGAGCTCTATAAGGCCGTGGCCCCCGAGGTGACCCTGGTGTTCAACTTTGACTCCTCCGGCAAG
The DNA here is from genome assembly GCA_934659415.1 of uncultured Oscillospiraceae bacterium. GTDB lineage: Bacteria > Bacillota > Clostridia > Oscillospirales > Oscillospiraceae > Enterenecus. Next base: position 1,439 of record CAKUHW010000173.1, on the reverse strand, counting down.
CTGAAGACCCAGATCCAGGAGGGCGCCGACTGCGACCTGTTCATCTCCGCCGCCCCCAAGCAGATGAACCAGCTGGACGCCGCCAAGGACGCCGACGGCGGCAACACCGAGGGCCTGGACTTCGTCCTCTCCTCCACCCGCATCAACCTGCTGGAGAACAAGGTGGCTCTGGCTGTGCCCGAGGGCAACCCCAAGGGCATCCTGTCCTATGACGACCTGGCCGCTCACCTGAAGGAGGGCGACATCCTGCTGGCCATGGGCAACTCCGACGTGCCCGTGGGTCAGTACACCCAGAAGATTCTGGCCTACTATGAGCTCAGCGAGGAGGACCTGGCCAACAAGGGCGTCATCACCTACGGCGGCAATGTGAAGGAGGTCACCGCCCAGGTGTCCGAGAGCGTGGTGGACTGCGGCATCATCTACGCCACCGACGCCTTCTCCGCCGGTCTCACCGTGGTGGACACCGCCACCGCCGAGAAGTGCGGCCAGGTGATCTACCCTGCCGCCGTGCTGAACATCACCGGGAACCAGGCCGCGGCCCAGGCCTTCCTGGACTACCTCACCGGCCCTGAGGCTTCCGCCATGTTTGAGTCCGTGGGCTTTTCCCCCATCGGCAAGTAAGCATGGCAGAATATAAGAATCACGCAGAGGGGGCGGGCTTCCCGGCCCGCCCCTTCGGCATAGAGAGAAGAGGTGTGTCCGGATGGATCTGTTCCCCCTGTGGAACTCCCTGCGCATCGCGGGGATCAGCACGGTCATCATATTTTTCGTGGGGATATTTGCCGCCTACTACATCGCAAAAACGCCCTGGTTAGTCAAGGGCGTGCTGGATGTGGTCCTCACCCTCCCCCTGGTGCTCCCGCCCACGGTGGTGGGCTACCTGCTGCTGCGGGTGCTGGGGCCCAAGCGGGTGATCGGGGCGTGGATTCTGTCCGCCTTCGGCGTGCGCCTCACCATGACCTGGTGGTCGGCCATCTTCGCCACCACCGTGGTCATCTTCCCCCTGATGTACCGCACCGCCCGGGGCGCCTTCGAATCCTTTGACGAGACCCTGGCCTGGTCCGCCAAATCGGTGGGCCTGTCCAACCCCTACATCTTCTGGCGGGTGCGCCTGCCGTGCTGCCGTCAGGGCATCCTGGCAGGCACGGTGCTGGCCTTTGCCCGGGCGCTGGGCGAGTACGGCGCCACCAGTATGATCGCCGGGTACACCCCCGGCCGTACCGCCACCATCTCCACTACGGTCTATCAGCTGTGGACCACCAATGACGACGCCCTGGCCCTCAAGTGGGTGCTGGTGAACCTGGCCATCTCCTTCGTGGTGCTGCTGGCGGTGAATATGCTGGAGAAGAACGCCGCCCGGGCCGGTCACAGAAGAAAGGGGGCGCGCTGAGATGTCCCTTTCTCTGGAAATACAAAAGCAGCTGGGCGATTTCGCCCTG
>CAKUHW010000172.1 GCA_934659415.1 uncultured Oscillospiraceae bacterium | reverse complement strand
AAGCGGAGGCGCGCGCAGCGCGCCTCCGCTGTCGGCGTATTATGCGAGACCATTTTATCCCAAAGGAGGACGCTATGAAAGCTGCATTCAAACGCGGCGCCGCGCTGGTGCTGGCCCTGCTGCTGGTCCTGCCCCTTCTGCAGGGCCGGGCGCGGGCGGCGGACAACGACCTGCAGGCAGCCCTGAGCGACACGGCAGGGTATCTCTGCACCGCTGTGGCCGAGCCCCATGTGGGTTCCATCGGCGGAGAGTGGGCGGTGCTGGGGCTGGCCCGGAGCGGCTATGCCGTGCCTGCGGGCTATTTCCAAGATTATTACGCCCGGGTGGAGGCCTGCGTGCGGGAGAAGGAGGGCGTGCTCCACACCAGAAAGTATACGGAATACTCCAGAGTCATCGTAGCGCTCTCCGCCATCGGAAAGGACGCCCGTTCCGTGGCGGGGTATGACCTGACCTATCCTCTGGGCGACTATGAGAAGACCATCTGGCAGGGCATCAACGGACCGGTCTGGGCGCTGATCGCCCTGGACAGCGCGGACTATCCCATGCCTGTGAATGCCGGGGCGGCCACCCAGGCCACGCGGCAGATGTATGTGGAGCGCATTCTGGAGTGCCAGCTGGAGGACGGGGGCTGGTCTCTGCAGGGCAGCGGCGGCGCGGACCCCGATCTGACCGGGATGGCCCTTCAGGCCCTGGCAAAATACCGGGCGCAGCCCGCGGTGGAGCGGGCGGTGGAGCGGGCGTTGACCTGCCTGTCCGCCCTGCAGCAGCAGGATGGGGGCTATTCCTCCTGGGGAAGCGCCAATTCCGAGAGCTGCGCACAGGTCCTGGTGGCCCTGTGCGAGCTGGGAATATCCCTGGAGGACGCCCGTTTCGTGAAGGACGGGCACACGGTGCTCTCCGCCCTGCTGACCTACTACCGGCCCGGCAGCGGCTTTCTCCACACCGCTGAGGGCGGCGGCAGCAGCCTGATGGCCACGGAGCAGGGCCTCTATGCCCTGGCGGCTGCGGCGCGGGCCGGGCGGGGGGAGAACAGCCTGTACCGGATGACGGACGCCCTTGTCCTGCCGGATGCCCCTGAAGCCGGAAAGGGGACGGGCCTGCCCGGGAAGCATGAAGACGTCCGGGCCCTGCCGGTGACCGATCCGGGGAAGACCTTTTCCGATATCGATGGACTGGAGGCCCAGACGGCCATCGAGATACTGGCCGCCCGCGGGATCCTCACCGGGAGCGGCGGCCGCTTTGAGCCGGAGCGTGAGATGAACCGGGCGGAGTTTGCCGCCATGATGGTCCGCGGCCTGGGACTTACGCCGGCCTGGACGGAGGTCTACGCCGATGTGCCGGAGGGCAGGTGGTTTTCCGCCTATGTGGGCACAGCCTCTTCCTATGGCATCATCAACGGCTTCACGCTGGATGGGATAAAGCAGTTCGCGCCCACCGCCGTGATCTCCCGGCAGGATGCGGCGGTGATGCTGGCCCGGACGGCCCGCCTGTGCGGGCTGGACACGGCGCGCACGGCCGGAGAGGTCAGGGATACGCTCTCCCAGTTCGGCGACTATACGAAGACCGCCTCCTGGGCACGGGAGGGCCTGGCCTTCTGCTTTGACAGCGGAATCATGGACGATGCCGCGCTGAACATCGAGCCGGACCGCCCGGTCCTGCGCGGCGAGATGGCCCGGATGCTCTGGCAGCTGCTGAGTCTGGCGGAGCTGCTGTGAGCGATACAGATAAAGGAACGTGATCTCTATGTGGTGGAAGAAAAATAAGTGGAAGGTGATCGTGCCGGCTGCGCTGCTGGTCGTACTGGCCGCGGCGTTCTGGTACGGCGGCGGCGCGCCCGGGCTCCAGGGCTGGACTGTCCGGGACACCCCGGCTCCATCGTCGTCTCAGCCCGCGCAGCCCTCCGATGCGCCCGCGGTGTCGCCGCAGCCCTCCAGAGATCCGGACCGGACTGCGGAGCCTGCGCCTTCGCCGGATGCGGAGCCCTCTGCCGCCCCATCCCAGGAGCCGGAGACTTCCTCCGCGCCCCAGCCCGGGGATGAGCCGCTGCCGGAGCCCACGGCATCGCCCGCGCCCGCGGCGGAGCCCTCTGCGCCGCAGCCCTCCATGGAGATCGACCCGGCCACCGGCAAGGACAGGTATCAGACGGATCCTGTGCCCTCCGGGCGGCCCCTGCCGGTGGAGCCGGAGGACGCAGAGATCACCGACACGGCCTATACCTGTACGGCCTCTATCTCCTGCGCTGCGATTCTGGCCCATATGGACTGGCTGGACGGGGAGAAGACCGAGCTGGTGCCAGAGGACGGCTGGATCCTGCCCCCTACCGAGACGACCTTTTATGAGGGGGAGAGCGTGTTCCATGTGCTCCGGCGGGTGTGCAAGCAGCAGAAGATCCACATGGAGTTTCAAAATACGCCCATCTACAATTCCGCTTACATTGAGGGAATCGGAAATCTCTATGAGTTTGACTGCGGAGAGCAGTCCGGCTGGATGTACAGCGTGAACGGCTGGTTCCCCAACTACGGGTGCTCCCGTTATGCCCTGCAGCCGGGAGACCGGGTGGAGTGGGTGTACACCTGCGAGCTGGGCGCGGACGTGGGCGGGACCTGGGCCGCCGGAGGGGAAAACTGATGGCGGGCAGGGATACCTTTTCCAGTCTCCACCCCACGGTGAACTTCCTCTATTTCGGCCTGGTGCTGTTTTTTACCATGTGCCTGCGGCACCCGGCGTACCTGGCGGCCTCTCTGGGCTGCGCCGTGGCCTACAGCATTACCCTCAGCGGGCGGCGGGCCGTGCGGTTCAGCCTGCTGTACATGCTGCCCCTCCTGCTGCTGGCTGCGGTGCTCAATCCGGCCTTCAACCACGAGGGTGTCACCATCCTCGCCTATCTGCCGGGGGGCAATCCCCTGACGCTGGAGAGCATCCTCTACGGTCTGGCCGCCGCCGTTGTGCTGGCGGCGGTGATCGTGTGGTTTTCCTGCTATACGGAAGTGATGACGTCGGATAAGTTCGTGTATCTCTTTGGCAGAGTCATCCCCGCCCTGAGCCTGGTCCTGTCCATGACGCTGCGGTTTGTGCCCAAGTTCCGGGCGCAGCTGCGCGCCGTGACCGAGGCGCAGCGGTGCCTGGGGCGGGATGTGTCCCAGGGCAGTGTGCTGCGCCGCACCCGCACCGGGGTGACCATTCTGTCCATCCTGCTCACCTGGGCCCTGGAGAATGCTATCGAGACGGCGGACAGCATGCGCAGCCGCGGCTACGGACTGCCAGGCCGCACGGCTTACTCCATCTACCGCCTGGACGGCCGTGACCGGGGTGCGCTGCTCTGGCTGGGCTTCTGCGGCGTGTACCTCCTCTCCGGCTGGCTGGCGGGGGGACTGTACTGGCGGTGGTTCCCCAGCGTCCGCCATGTGGCCGCTGCCCCGCTGACGGTAAGCTTTTTTCTGATCTGGCTGGGATTGTGCCTGACGCCGGTATTCATAAACGGAAGGGAGGCCAGAGTGTGGAGACGCTTGAACTGCGCCATGTGAGCTTTTGGTATCCGGAGCAGAGCGTTCCCGCACTGGAGGATGTGAGCCTCACGGTGGCTCCGGGAGAGTTCCTGGTGCTGTGCGGCCCGTCGGGCTGCGGGAAGTCTACCCTGCTGCGGCAGCTGAAGACCGTAC
>CAKUHW010000171.1 GCA_934659415.1 uncultured Oscillospiraceae bacterium | reverse complement strand
TCCACGATGACGGACATGAGCATGGGGATCAGGATCTCAAAGGCGACCTCCAGTCCGCCCAGGACGGCGGCCGCCGCCGTCCAGCCCCCGTAGCCGCGGAGACATCGTTTCAGATGCCGCAGCGGCCTCTGTTTTGGTTGTGGTTTGATAAAGCATTCCTCCCAGACAGAAAAGCAGGCGGATGGGTGCAGACGCCCCGTAAGGGTGCCTGTACCGCATCCGTTTAAAGCAGTATGCTTCTATTCTATCACAATCGGCAGGATTTGCAAGTGCCGGGCGGATAAAATAAAGCACCGGCGGACGCGTTCCATGTCCGCCGGTGCTCTCAGCCGTTGATTTAGTACTTGCGCTTCAGGTCGATCTCGTTGAACAGGGGCTCGCCCTTTTCAAAGTGCCTGACGTTCTCGCAGAACTGGGCGACGGCCCGGTCCATGTAGAGGGTGCTGTCCGCTGCGCAGTGGGGGGTGATGATCACGTTCTCCATGTCCCAGAGGGGGCTGTCCGCGGGCAGGGGCTCGGGGTCCACGGCGTCCAGGGCCGCGCCGCCGATGACGCCCTTCTGCAGAGCCTCCACCAGGGCGGCGGTGTCCACCACGGGGCCGCGGGCGATGTTGATGAGCACGCCGGTGTTCTTCATCCTGGCCAGCTGCTCCGCGCCGATCATGCCGCGGGTGGCGTCGGTCAGCGGGGTGAGAATGACCACGAAGTCAGAGGCGGCCAGCACGGTGTCCATCTCGGTGTTGGGATAGACCTTGTCATAGTTCTCCAGGGGAGTGACCGTGCGCTTCACGCCCAGCACAGTCATGTCCATGGCCTTGCACAGCCGGGCCACCTCGCTGGCGATGGCGCCCGCGCCGATGATACCCACGGTCAGGCCGGTGGGCTCATGGTAGACGACGCTGGTCTTATCCCATACATGGGCCTGCTGCTGACGCTGCAGGGTGGGGAAGTGGCGCAGGAAGGAGATGATGTAGCCGATGGTGGTGACTCCCATGGTCTTGCCGTGAATGCCCTTGGCGTTGGTCAGATGAATGGGCATGGAGGAAATGGGACTTTCCATCACGGGGTTGACGCCGGCGGAGAAGGAGTTGATCCACTTCAGCCGCTTGGAGGCGGCGCACCAGGCCTCAGGCAGCTTGCCGCTGCCGCCCCAGATATAGAGGATCTCGGCATCTACGCCGTCGGCCAGAGCCTCCTCCTCGCTCTTATAGTAGTACACCTTGCCGGAGCAGGCGGCCTGGATGGCGTCCAGATGCCGCTGCTCCACAGTCATGGGGATGTCGGGACGATTTCCGAACAGAACCAATACATCTGCCATAAACAGCTCCTCCTTAGAGAATGAATGTGGTAAGCGCCGGCACGTACACCAGCAGGAACAAAATCACCAGCATGGCCAGAATGAAGGGGATGATTCGTTTGACCAGCTTGGCCATGGTGACCTTGGCGGTGTCCATTGCGGTGAACAGGCAGGTGCCGAAGGGGGGCGTGACAAAGCCGATGCACACGGCCACGCACATGCAGATGCCGAAGTGCAGGCGGGAGATCTGGAAGGCATCGCAGATGGGCATGAAAATGGGAATGGTAATGAGCATGATGGGGGTGGCGTCCATCAGGCAGCCCATGACCAGCAGCACCACCATCATGACGAAATAGAGAACCGCGCGATTATCGGAGAGGCTGGTAAGAGCGCTGAGTACCATCTGGGGAATACGGGCATAGGAGATGACCCAGGCAAACAGGCCGGCGGAGGCCACAATGTACATGATCTTGGCGGTGCTCTTGGCAGAGCCGAGCAGCACCCCGCAGATGTCCTTGATCTTCAGCTCGCGATAGACAAAAATACCGATAATAAAGGTGTACAGCACGGCGATGACGGAGGCCTCGGTGGGGGTGCAGACACCAGAGAAGATACAGCCCAGAATGATCACCGGAGAGCCCAGGGCGGGGATAGCGCCCAGAACGGTCTTCAGCACCAGCTTGGCGGTGAGCTTCTCCCCCTCGGGCAGGCCCAGGCTGGCGGCCTTAGACATACCTTTGTACCCGTGCTTTTTGCAGTAGAAAAAGCAGAGCACGCACAGGGCAAAGGCCAGGATGAGGCCGGCGGGAATTCCCATCTTATACAGCTTGGCGATGGAGCTGTTGGTGTTGGCTGCGTAGATGATCATGGCGGTGCTGGGGGGGATGATGGGACCCAGCACGGAGCCGGCGGCTACAATGGCGGCGGAGAAGGCCCGGTCATAGCCGGCCTCGTCCATGAAGGGAATCATGATGGCGCCCACGGTGAGGCAGCAGGCCATGGCGGAGCCGGTCATGGCGGCGAACAGGGCGCACACGATGATGGTCACGTAGGCCAGGCCGCCGGTAACATTGCCCACGATCAGGTTGGCCACCCGCACCAGCCGCTTGGCGATACCGCCCTTGGCCATCAGGTCACCGGCCAGGATGAAGAAGGGGATGCACATCAGCGCGACCACGTCCACGCCGGCGAACATCTGCTGGATCACGGTGGAGGTGGGGATGCCCTCCATGAGGATATACACCACGGAGGACAGACCCAGAGTGACGGCCACGGGGACGCCCAGAACCAGCAGCAGGACTGCGACAATGAAGAAAACAGCGACAGAGCTCATGCCTGGGCACCTCCCTTATCAGAAGCCCCTTCGGGCTTTTTGGCAAACAGAAGAATCAGGCGGAACACGTAGGCGATGCACATCAGGATGGAAACCACCGGGAAGATGGCGTACACAATGCCCATGTTGATGTCCATGTTGGCGGACACGGCCTTGGAGGCCAGCGCCACCTGGGGGAAGCTGTAGCGGGTCATAATGACGGCGAACACCAGGCCGCACACGTCCTGAAAGGCGTGGAGGGCCTTCTTGCCGCCGCCGTGGAGCAGGTCCTCGATGACGGTGACCTTGATATGCTCATCGTTGAAGAGGATCTCGGTGGCGCCGATAAACACCATCCAGATCATGCAGTAGCGGGCGGACTCGTCCGTCCAGGTAAAGCCTTTTCTGAAGATATACCGGGCAAACACCTGTACGCCCAGAGCAAAGATCATCCAGATGAACAGGACGACCATAACGACCTTCATGATCTTAGTCAGCACGTCGCTGACCTTTTCCAGGGTCGAAACCATTCACATTTCTCCTTTCTCTGATCCGCCGCCCCCCCTGCGGGGCGGGGGTCAAAACCAAAAAAGAGGGACAGGCGTGGCGCCGGCAGCGCGCGCGCCTGTCCCGTAAATCCAAGGTGCGTTAAGTTTTTGCCGCTTACTTGCCCAGAGCCTGAATCTTCTCCACCAGGGAGCCGGCGGAGTGGTTGGCGATAAAGTCGGCGTACAGATCCTGAACGGCGTCGATAAAGGCCTGCTTGTCCACGTCGGTGGTGATCACAGCGCCCTCGTCGGCCATCAGCTGCAGCTGCTCCTCATTCTCAACGCGCAGAGCCTCGGTGCGCTCAGTGGCGGCCTCCTGGGCGGCGGCCAGAATATCGGCCTGCAGGTCAGGGGTCAGGCCCTCAAACAGCTCGTTGTTGATGGTCAGGCCGTTGAAGTGCACAGCGTGCTCGGTGATGGAGATGTACTTGGCGAATTCATAGTAGCGGTCGGCATACTGCACGTTGTTCACGTTGTCGCAGCCGTTGATGGTGCCCTGCTGC
>CAKUHW010000170.1 GCA_934659415.1 uncultured Oscillospiraceae bacterium | reverse complement strand
CCGCAGTCGAGCGTCTGGATGACCTTGCCGGACAGGACGGCGTTCGTGCCGGCCGCCACATAGCGCAGGCCACCAGCCAGCCCAAACAGACCCAGATAGCCAAGCATCGCCCCCAGCAGCGCACCCGCCCCGCCCAAGCCGGGGACACACACCGCCACAAACGCCACGGCAAAAGGCGCCCGTCCGTCCAGCAGCTCCGCCCCGGTCAGAACGGCGGCAAGCAAAAACCTGACCGCACAGCCGGGCAGTCCCACCGCGGCCGCAGGCAGCCGCCGCGGCCGCCGCTCCCTGCTCATGCGCTGTCTTGCTATCATGTAATTCCCCCTTACAGCTCCGGTTTTGCCCATCATTATACAGACCTTGAGGCACAAATGGGGTCGGAAGCTGTCTTGCACAGCACAAAGAAATATGCTATGATGCGAAGACGGAATTTATGATGATACCATCGATCGATGGCACCCGGAGGCATCCATGAAAATCGGCAATGTGGAAATCAGCAGCAAAATCGCCCTGGCCCCTATGGCCGGCGTCTCCGACCTGGCCTACAGGACCATCTGCAGGGAGCTTTCCGGCTGCTACACCGTCAGCGAGATGGTCAGTGCCAAGGCCCTGTGCTACGGAGACAAAAAAACACCCTCCCTTCTGAAGCTGGGGGAGGGCGAACACCCCGCCGCGGTGCAGATCTTCGGCAGCGAGGAAGCGGCCATGGAGCGGGGCGCAGCGCTGGCGCTTGAGCGCTCGGGTGCAGACATCATCGATATCAACATGGGCTGTCCGGTACCGAAGGTGGCACAGAGCGGCGACGGCTCCGCCCTCATGCGGGACCCCGCCAAGGCCGCACGTATCGCCGCGGCTGTGATCCGGGGCGCAGCGGGCGTTCCGGTCACGGCAAAGTTCCGGCTCGGATGGGATAAGGGGTCGATCAACTGTGTGGAATTCGCCCGCCGCCTGGAGGACGCCGGTATCGCCGCAGTGGCCGTCCATGGCCGCACACGCACACAGATGTATTCCGGCGCCGCCAACTGGGACCAGATTCGCGCCGTAAAGGAAGCCGTCTCTGTCCCTGTGATCGCAAACGGCGACGTATTCAAGGCGGAAGACGCCGTGCGCATCCTGTCCTACACCGGAGCGGATATGGCCATGATAGGCCGGGGTGCATTCGGGAACCCCTGGCTGCTCCAGCAGTGTGCCGCCGCACTGGAGGGTCGGGAGATTCCCCCCCTCCCCCCGCTGGAAGAGCGATGCGGTATCGCGGTACGGCAGTTTGAGCTGATGCGGGAACATAAGGGGGAGAAGATCGCCTGTCTGGAAATGCGCCGGCATTACGCCTGGTACCTCAAAGGCGTCCCCTACGCCGCCTATTGGAAGGAGCAGATCTGCAAAATGCAGACCGCCGAAGATTTTTACGCCGTCACAAAGGGAATCAGACGCGACCTGCGGTGACCTGCGGCGCGCAGAAAAATGTACGGAAGGGGGCGTTCCCCGTGGAGGAAAAGGAATTGATACAGCGGGCCCGGCGTGGGGACCGCACCGCATTTGAAGCCCTGGTGGACCGGTGGCAGAAGCCGGTCTATCACCAGGCGCTGCGGCTGCTGAATAACCGGGAAGACGCAGCCGATGTGACCCAGGAGGTGTTTCTGAAGCTCTGGCGCGCTCTCCCCGACTTTCGGGGCGAGAGCAGTCTGTCCACATGGCTTTACCGGCTGACAGACAATACCGCCATTGACCTACTGCGCCGGGAAAAGAAGCGGCGCGGCGACCTCTCACTGGACGATGAAAATCTGGCCGTATGCACCCCCGCCTCCCCCGCCAGTTCCCCGCAGGAGCAGGCGGAACGCCGGGAGCTTCAGTCCGTCGTGGCCGACGCGCTGGCCCGGCTCAATCCGGAGCACCGGCGCGTGCTGGTCCTGCGGGAGCTGAACGGCCTCTCCTATGAGGAGATCGGCCGCATTCTGACCCTGAACCCCGGAACGGTCAAATCCCGCATCGCCAGAGCGCGTCTTGCCCTGGCAAAGCTTCTGGATGGAACTTTTTCACCTGTATCTGCGTCCAAGGGTGTGAAGGGAGGCGATGGCCATGAATCATGAACGATACGAAGCGCTTATGAGCGCAGCGCTGGACGGAGAGGCGACTGCGGAAGAGCGCCGGGAACTGGAACTTCATCTGGCTGTCTGCCCGGAATGCGCAGACCTCTGGGCGCGGCTCTGTGCCCAGAGCGCCGCACTGCGTACCATGGACTGTCAGCTGCCGGACGGCCTGAAGGAGCGTATTATGTCTCAGCTGCCCGCCCGGCCTCCCCGCCGCTCCCCCTGGAAGCGCTGGGCCGCCGCCTGCGCCTGCCTGATCGTCGCGGCAGGTGCGGTGTTCACAGGCGGCCGGATCTGGCAGGCAAAGTCTGCCGCTTCCGGCAGCTGCGCGGATTCTCCCCCGGCGGTGAACTCCATGCAGACATCTCCCTCCGAGGACTGTTGGGAGGGCGTTGCGGAAGACGGCACCCTTAAGCTGGGCCCTCAGTTTGACCAGTTGCCGGCCTATGCGTTTTCCTCTGCGGCCACCTTCTGCTACCGTGTGGACACCGCGCTGCCGGACAGCGTCCGCATTCTGGATAGCACGGAAGGTCTGGACGACCTTCTTTCACAGCTTCGGCTTGACGACTGCTCCGCCCCGGACAGCAGCGAGGACACCTGGGCCGCTCAGTTGGCCCAGCTCTATGATGCGGACTATTTTTCCTCCGGGCGTCTGGCTGCCGTCATAGTCCGGGAAGCCGCCGGTACTCCCCAGCTGCTGGATCTGACCCCCACTGAGGTGAAGGTCTCCCTGGCCAGAGCCCCGGAGAGTGAGCGCGCGAACTGGCTGATTCTCGCCACAGTGGACGATGGCTTTTCCGCACAGGACAGCCCTGCTCTGACGCTGGTCGAGACGGACAACTCCTGAATTCAGCAGTCAAAAAAGCCTCGCAGAGTTCGCCGCGAGCCGCGGCGAATAATCCGGAATCCGTTTTCCGCCGCGACATGTGCGTGGTGGAAAACACTTCTCAGGCCGCAAGTGTGCGAAATGTCCGTGCCCTATGGACATTGAGTGCGCGCAGCGGACTGCAACTAACCCGTCAAAAAACGCCCTTGGTTTTTTGACGGCCTGCAATCGGCGGGCCAAAGCCCGCCGATTTTTCTGTTTGCGCCTGCGCGGCAGAATTTTTGCGGAAGACTTCCCGAAATATTTTGTCATTTTCATCAAATCACCGTTGCCAAGCCGACATTTTTATTGTATACTTGTTAAAGTAGCCTCTTTGGGGCTGACCGCAAAAGTAAGGAGTGGAAACATTATGAGCTATTCTCCGCAAAACATCCGCAATATTTGTCTGTTGGGTCACGGTGGTAACGGAAAGACCACTCTGGCAGAGAATCTTCTCTACCTGACTGGCGCGCTGGACCGTATGGGCAAGACCTCCGAGGGCAACACCGTCTGCGATTACGATCCCGAGGAAACCAAACGCCAGATCTCCGTTTCCGCCGCCGTTGCCCCTGTTGAATATAACGGCTGCAAGATCAACGTACTGGATACGCCGGGCAACTTCGACTTTGCCGGCGAGGTGGCCGAGTGCCTCTCCGTGGCCGATGCCGCCGTGCTGGTCTGCGCGGCCAAGGGCGGGCTGTCCGTTGGC
>CAKUHW010000169.1 GCA_934659415.1 uncultured Oscillospiraceae bacterium | reverse complement strand
CCTGGAGCTGGCCCTGGACGCCGGGGACGAGGTGCTGGCCCTGCTGGGGGCCTCCGGCTGCGGCAAGAGCATGACCCTCAAGTGCATCGCCGGTATCCAGCGGCCCGACCGGGGGCATATTGAGGTGGACGGGGTGACCCTGTTCGACAGCGCCCGCCGCATCGACCTCTCTCCCCAGAAGCGCCGCACCGGCCTGATGTTCCAGAATTACGCCCTGTTCCCCAACATGACGGTGGAGCAGAACATCCGCGCCGGGGCCCGGCGGGAGAAGGACGCCGCCCTCCGTCAGCGGCAGACGGCGGAGCTGATGGAGCGCTTCGGCCTGACCGGCCTGGCCGGGCACTACCCCGCCCAGCTCTCCGGCGGGCAGCAGCAGCGCACCGCCCTGGCCCGCCTGCTGGTGTCCGGCCCCAACGTGCTGCTGCTGGACGAGCCCTTTTCCGCGCTGGACAGCCACCTGCGCTTCCGCATGGAGCGGGAGCTGCGCCAGGTGGTGCGCAGCTTCGGCAAGACCGTGGTCCTGGTCTCCCACGACCGGGACGAGGTGTTCCGCCTGTCCGACCGGATCGCCGTGATGAACAGCGGCCGGGTGGAGGTGTGCGGCACCCGGGACGAGGTCTTTGCCGCCCCCCGCACCCGCACCGCCGCCCTGCTCACCGGATGCAAGAACATCTCCCCCGTGGAGGTGCTGGACAGCTTCCATGTGCGCGCCCTGGACTGGGACCTGGTGCTGGAGACCGCCGTACCGGCGGAGGGGGCCCGCTATGTGGGCATCCGCATGCACAACCTCTCCCCCGACCCCGGACCCAATACCTTCGACTTTACCGCGGCGGAGGAGCTGGAAAATCCCTTTTCCTTCACCGTGATGCTCCGCCGGGCGGACCGGCCGTCGGCCGGAACGGTGGGCTGGGAGCTGGACAAGGACCTCTGGCGGAGCCGCCGCGCCCCCGCCCAGACCGTCTCTCTCCCGCCCCGGAGCCTCAGTCTTCTACAGGAGTGATGCACATGAAAGAGACCCTTTCCTACACTGCCGCCCGGGACCTGCTGCTCTCTCTGGCAGCCCCGGCGGGCACGGAGCGCCTCCCTCTGGAGGAGTGCGCCGGGCGGATCCTGGCAGAGGCCCTTGCCGCCGGGGAGGATGTGCCCGCCTTTGACCGCTCCCCCTACGACGGGTACGCCGTCCGCGCCGCCGACAGCGCCGGGGCCTCCCGGGAGGCCCCGGTCATCCTGACGGTCACCGAGGAGATCCCCGCCGGGGCGGTGGCCACCCGGCCCGTGGGGCCGGGGCAGGCGGCCAAGGTCCTCACCGGAGCCCCCATTCCCCCGGGGGCGGACGCGGTGGTCATGTATGAAAAAACGGCCTTTACAGCCGATGCCGTCACTCTCTTCGCCCCGCTGGCGCAGGGGGAGAACATCGTGCGCGCCGGGGAGGACGTGCGCGCGGGTACGGTGCTGGCCCGGGCGGGCACGGCCGTCGACGCGGGCCTTGCCGGGGCCCTGGCCGCCCAGGGCGTGCTGCGCCCCGCGGTGTACCGCCGGCCGCAGGCGGGCCTCATTTCCACCGGCAGCGAGCTGGTGGACGGGGACGGCCCTGTGCCCGCAGGGTCCATCCGCAACACCAACCGCTACACCCTCTCCGCCGCCCTGACCCGGGACGGCTGCGACCCCTGCTACCTCGGCTGCGCCGGGGACCGGACGGAGGCCATCGCCGCCCTCATCACCGCCGGACTGGAGCGGTGCGACCTGCTGGTGCTCACCGGCGGCGTGTCCGCCGGAGACTACGACCTGACCCCCGCCGCCATGGCCATGGCCGGGGTGGAGGTGCTGGTCCGTGGGGTGGCCCTGAAGCCGGGCATGGCCTGCGCCTACGGCAGGAAGGACGGGAAGCCGGTGTACGCCCTGTCGGGCAATCCCGCCTCCGCCCTCACCAACTACTGCGCTGTGGTCCGCCCCGCGGTGCGCGCCCTGGCCGGGCGGGCGGATCCCCTTCCGGCGGAGTGCACCTTCACCCTGCTGGACCCCTTCCCTAAGAAGAGCAAATGCACCCGGCTGCTGCGGGGCGCGCTGGACCTGTCCGCCGGGACGGCGGGGCTGCGTCTGAGCCCCGACCAGGGCAATGCGGTCATCAGCAGCGCCATCGGCTGCGACGCCATGGCCATCGTGCCCGGCGGCAGCGGCCCGCTGTGCGCCGGGACCGTACTGAAAGGATTTTTGCTATGAAGAAGGTAAAGGTAGAAGACGCGGTGGGTCTGACCCTCTGCCATGACATCACCGCCATGCGGGACGGCTTCAAGGGAGCCGCCTTCCGGCGGGGCCATGTGATCGCCCCGGAGGACGTGGAGGCCCTGCTGGATCTGGGCAAGCGCATGGTGTTCATCTGGGAGGAGCACGCCGGAGAGATCCACGAAGAGGACGCGGCCCTGCGCATGGCCGCCATGGTCCCCGTGGAGGGGGCTCACTACACCGGCCCCGCCGAGGGCAAGGTGCTGCTCATGGCGGACCGGCGGGGCATGTTCCGGGTGGACCGGGAGCTGCTGCGGGCGGTCAACTCCATCGGCGACATCACCATCTCCACCCTCCGGGACCACTATCCCGTGGAGGCGGGAGCCCGCCTGGCCTCCATGCGCATCGTCCCTCTGGTGACCCGGGAGGAGCAGATCTGCCGTGCGGAGGCGCTGTGCGCCGGAAAAAAGCTGCTGGAGCTGAAGCCCTATCTGCCCCGGCGGGCCGGGGTGGTCATCACCGGGTCCGAGGTGTACACCGGGCGGGTGAAGGACAAGTTCGAGCCCGTAGTGCGCGCCAAGCTTGCCCGCTACCCCGGGGAGATCGTGGGGGTCACCGTCTGTGACGACGACCTGGATATGATCGTCTCCGCCGCCCGGGCCCACCTGGAGCATGGGGCGGACTTCCTGATCTTCACCGGCGGCATGTCTGTGGACCCGGACGATCTCACCCCCACCGCCGTGCGCTGCCTGGGTGCGGAGATCATTACCCACGGTGTCCCGGCCCAGCCGGGGAACATGACCCTGGCGGCCTACCTGGGAGACGTGCCCGTGCTGGGCATCCCCGGCGCGGCCATCAGTCTGCCCACCACCATCTTCGACGTGCTGCTGCCCCAGATCTACGCCGGGGACCGGATTACCAAAGCGGACCTCATCGGTCTGGCCGAGGGCGGTCTGTGCCAGCTGTGCCCCCAGTGCCACTTCCCCAACTGCACCTTCGGAGCCTATTGAGATCTTGAAAGCGCCCGGCCGCAGATCGCGGCCGGGCGCCTTGCTTACAGATCTCCCGCCACAACGAGGGTGGCCGTGCCGGGGGTGGTGACCCAGGCGCCGGTGGCGGCATCCCTGGCGTAGGAGGCGGCGGGAACGGTGAGCTTCCCCGCCACGGTGGCGAAGGTCCCGGTGGTCTGGTCATAGGTGTAGTCGTCCGGGGCAGTCCAGGCCGTGCCGTTGAAGGTCACGGTCAGATTGCGGAGAATGGGGGAGAAGATGTCGGTGATCACCGCGGCGTCGGCGGCCTCCGCGGCAGTGTTGCCGGTGTTCTGCAGGGTGAAGGTGTAGGTCAGGCGGCCGTTTTCCGCCACCGGGTCCGGGGAGAGGCTTTTCAGAATGGACAGCACCGGGCCGCCCTGCGCCCCCAGGGTGGCCGCGGCGGTCACCGGCGCGGCCAGCCCGCCGCCGGCCACGGTCACGGTGTTCTCTATGG
>CAKUHW010000168.1 GCA_934659415.1 uncultured Oscillospiraceae bacterium | reverse complement strand
AGCAGGGCCCGCAAGCCCTCTCAGTCACCTGCGGTGACAGCTCTCCCAGCGGGAGAGCCAAGCCCAAAAAGGCCGGGCGGTCCGCCATGGACCGCCCGGCTCAGGCCGTCAAAAAACTTAAGGACGTTTTTTGACGGGTAGGTTGCAGTCCGCCACGCGCACTCAATGTCCATAGGGCACGGACATTTCGCACACTCGCGGCCTGAGAAGTGTTTTCCGCCACGCACATGTCGCGGCGGAAAACGGATTCCAGATTATTCGCCGCTGCTCGCGGCGAACTCTGCGAGGCTTTTTGAGAGTCTCAGCCGGGCGGTCCGCCATGGACCGCCCGGCTTTCTTATCCTTTATTTCCGCAGAAACACAACGCCCATGGTGTGGGGTCCGCAGTGGCAGGACACGGTGCAGCCCAGCCGCCCCATGCACAGGGTGTGGAACACGCCCCGCTCCTCCACTGCCCCGCGGGTGGCGGCCACCGTCTCCTCCGGCACGGCGGAGTGGGAGAGGAAGGCCAGGGTGCGGTCGATGTCCTCCCGGCCGTCCAGGCGCTCCGCCACGTAGTGCAGCATGCACTTTTCAAAGGAGCCCCGGTACTTCTTCACCACGGCCATCTTCCCGCCGCGCACCTCGATGCAGGGCTTCAGCCGCAGCAGGTTGGCCCCCAGGGCCGTCACGGCGGAGCAGCGGCCGCCCTTGGCCATATAGTCCAGCCGGTCAATGAGGAAGCTGGTCTCCACCTTGCCGCGCAGCAGGTGCAGCCGCTCTTCGATCTCGTCCAGCCCAAGGCCCTCCCGGACCATCTCCCCGGCCGCCGCCACCAGCAGCCCCTGGCCGATGCTGAGATTTTCCGAATCCACCACCCGCACATTGGGAAACTCCGCCGCCGCGATGACCGCGTTCTGGTAGCAGGCGGAGAAGTTCGCGCCGATGGTGATCTGCAGCACGCCGTCATATTCCGCGGCATAGCGGGCGAACACGGTCTCATAGTCGTGCACGCTCACCGCCGAGGTGGAGCAGAGCTCGCCGCCGGCGTCCACATGGGCGAAGATCTCGGCGGGGGTGATGTCCACCCCGTCCCGGCGCTCCGCCCCGTCCATGCAGACGTACAGGGGGGTGACGGTCACATCGTACCGGGTGAGAAACTCCTCCGGCAGGTCGCAGGTGCTGTCTGAAATGATCTTGATCCGACTCATAGATTTGCCGTTTTCCTCCTTAAAAATCGATGACCGTCTCCCCCACGCCCTGATCCGCCCGGGCGCCGAAGCACATGGCGTACCCCGCAGCGCACAGCGGGAGCGCCGCCGCCACATCCAGGGCGGAGTGCTGTTTGACAAACACGGTGGAGACCGAAATCAGTACCGCCATGCCCGCAAAGGCCAGCTTCCAGCCCCGCCGGGTCTGAAAGCGGCGGCATTCGCACAGTCCGAAAAGGGCCGCAAAGGAGCCCAGCACATGGATGGACGGGCAGACGTTGGTATTTGTGTCAAACCGGTAAAACCAGCCCATAAATCTGGTCAGCGCATTGTCCCTGGGAAAGATCTCCGGCCGCAGCTGCTGGCAGGTGGGAAAGAGAAAGTAGAGCACGATGGTAACGGTATAGGTAAAGATGATAAAATGCATCATCCGCTTAAAAGCGTTCACATCCCGGAACAGGGTATAGGCCAGCGTTCCGATGAGAAACACGAACCAGAACAGGTACGGGAGCAGAAACCACTCGCAGAAGGGGATGAGATCGTCCAGGGTGCAGTGCACGGGATAAAACCGCACCGGCGTGTACAGACGCTCCGCGGCGGTAAACAAAAGCCCGAACACCGGCCAGAAGAGCAGCAGCTTCAGGTGGCTGAACTCCTCCGTATTCAGTTTATTCAGGCGGAATTTGCGATAATCTGTCTCCGGCATGGCGCTCACTTTCTCCGTTGGTCAAAGGCTTTGTCCCGCGGTCCTCACGCCCGGGCGCGGTCCTGCCCGATGAGGATCTTCACCGCCTCGACGCCCACCCGGATGGCGGAGTCGGTGTCCTCGTCCCGGGTCTGATCCAGCCCGGCGGCGTTGCGCTCCTGGTTCCACACCACATGGAAGGCGGAGCCGCAGCGGACGCGGCGGCAGGCAGCCACGGTGAACAGCGCCGCAGACTCCATCTCAGAGGCCAGCACGCCCAGGCGCTTCCACGCCTCCCACCGGTTCTGCAGCTCCCAGGACACGGGCATGCGCTCCGGCGCATGCTGGCCGTAGAAGGAGTCCTTGCACTGGACCACCCCGGCGTGCCAGCAGCGGCCCTGCCGCCGGGCGGCCTCCACCAGGGCGTTGGTCACCGCCAGGTCCGCCACCGCGGGGAACTCGATGGGGGCGTATTCCCGGCTGGTGCCCTCCATGCGGACGGCCCCGGTGGCGATGACCACATCGCCGCTTTTTACCTCCAGCGCAATGCCGCCGCAGGTGCCCACCCGCACAAAGGTGTGCACCCCCAGGTTGGCCAGCTCCTCCATGGCAATGGAGGCGGAGGGCCCGCCGATGCCGGTGGACACCACGCTGACCTTCTCCCCCAGCAGGGTGCCCGTCCAGGTGGTAAACTCCCGGTTGGAGCGGACAAAGGCCGGGTGGTCGAAATACTTTGCGATCTTCTCGCAGCGGCCGGGGTCGCCGGGGAGCAGGCAGTAGCCGCCCACGTCGCCGGGGAGCAGGTCGATATGGAACTGACGCGCAGTTGCGATCACAGTCATCACCCTTTTCGAAAATGCCGCCCCGCGGGCGGCCGGTCCGTGTATTATAGCGCAAAACGCCGCAAAGGTCAACTCCCCGCCCCCGGCGGCAATTTTGCCGTTTTCCGTATTTACAGCGGGGGCAAAGTGGGCTAAAATAGACCTATCCCAAAACTACGACCTGGAGGTATCCCATGAGACTGACATTCTTCGGCGGGGCCCACGCCGTCACGGGCAGTTGCCACTGCGTGGAGTGCGGCGGCAGGAAGCTGCTGGTGGACTGCGGCCTGCAGCAGGGCCGGGACGAGGTGGACAACAGCGTGCTGGACTTCCGCCCCGGCGACATCGACCATGTGGTGGCCACCCACGCCCATATCGACCACTCCGGCCGGCTGCCGCTGCTGATCCGCCAGGGCTTTGCGGGCAATATCTACTGCACCCGCCTGACGGGGAAGCTGCTGTCCATCATGCTGCGGGACTCCGCCCACATTCAGGAGAGCGACGCCGCCTGGCAGAACCAGAAGGGCAAACGGGCGGGCAGGCCGCCGGTGGAGCCGCTGTACACCCTGGAGGACGTGGAGAAGACCATGCGCCACGTGGTCACCGTGGAGTACGGCCAGGAGCTGGACCTGGGGGACGGCATCCGCCTGCGCTTTGTGGACGCCGGGCACCTGCTGGGCTCGGCCAGCGTGGAGATGTGGCTGACCGAGGGGGAGCAGACCCGCAAGGTGGTCTTCTCCGGGGACATCGGCAACCGGGAGCAGCCCATCATCCGGGACCCCCAGTATATCACCGGGGCGGACTATGTGCTCACCGAGTCCACCTACGGCGACCGGCTGCACCAGGTGGACGAGAAGCCGGACTACGCCGCGGATCTGGCCAAGGTCATCGACGAGACCCTGGGCCGGGGCGGCAACGTGGTCATCCCCTCCTTCGCCGTGGGCCGCACCCAGGAGCTGCTGTATTTCATGCGGGAGATGAAGGAGCAGGGTCTGGTGAAGAGCGGGCCCGATTTCCCGGTGTATGTGGACTCCCCCCT
>CAKUHW010000167.1 GCA_934659415.1 uncultured Oscillospiraceae bacterium | reverse complement strand
TTTTGGCATAATAAAGCACCCCATTTCTTAGTACAAGTATTTTACCATACTTGTCTAACAAATGGGGTGCAGTTCATTTTGCAGACCCGGAGGAGTTTTTTATCAAAAATCAACAAGAACGGATGCGTCCGCCGAGAACGGGAGAGCAGAGCGCCGATCAGAGAATGACGTTGACCTGCTCGCCGGCCATCCACTTGTTCAGAGAGTGGAAGACGATCTGGCAGCGGGCCTCCATGGACTCCTTGGAGGCAAAGGCGACATGAGGGGTGACGATAGTGTTCTTACTGTGAAGCAGGGGGTGGTCCAGCGCCAGAGGGGGCTCGACCTCAAACACGTCGATTCCGGCGCCGCCCAGCCGGCCGCTGTTCAGCGCATCCGCCAGAGCCTGAGAATCGACCACCGGTCCGCGGGCGGCATTGATGAGCAGAGCACCCTGCTTCATCTTTGCGATGTTCCCCGCGTTGATCAGGCCGCGGGAGGAGTCGTTCAGCGGGCAGTGCAGAGACACGATATCAGACTGAGAGAGCAGCTCGTCCAGAGACATGAACTTGATGTACTCCGGCTCTGTTCCGGTAAAGTCGGGCTTGTTGCCGAGGATGGTGCAGCCAAAGGCATGGAACAGCTCCGCAACGCGCGTTCCAATGGCTCCGACGCCAACGATACCTACGGTCTTGCCCTTCAGCTCGGTGCCAACCAGGCCGTCCTTGGTCTTGCCCTCGCGGCAGCGGGCCTCCACCTGAGGAATGTTGCGCAGCAGGGAGAGCGTCATGCCCAGTACCAGCTCGGCCACAGCCTCGTTGGAGTAGCCCGCGGCGTTGGAGACCTTTACGCCCCTTGCACGGCAGGCGTCCAGATCCACATGATCCACGCCGGTGAAGGCAACGTCAATAAACTTAAGATTCGGGCAGGCGGAGATCACCTCGCCGGTGAGGGGCATATTGGCGATCATGATCACGTCTGCATCCCTGGCCTCTTCGATCTGGACCTTCGGGTCAGTGTTCTTCGGATAGGCACGGAAGGTGTGGCCGACGTCGGTGAGCGCCTTGGCACAGGTGCCGAGGACCTCATCAGAGACACCAAGGGATTCCAGCAATACGATGTTCATGAAAAATATATCCTCCGTTCAAGCATGCAATATTTCATGCAATAAAATGTAGTTTCATTATGCAGCTTTTCCGGGGCGCTGTCAAGTCCTTTCGGGCAGAATCAGGATTGAAAATGCGAATGGAATCGGTGAATTTTTGATATGACTGAAAAATCACCGCTGCGTCAGCAGCGCTTCGGCGGCACGGATGCCGTCCACTGCGGCCGAGGTAATGCCGCCTGCATAGCCCGCGCCCTCTCCGCAGGGATAAAACCCTTTGAGCGAAGGGGATTGAAACGTCTCATCCCGCAGGATGCGCACGGGAGAGGAGGAGCGGGTCTCCACACCGGTAAGCACCGCGTCAGGGGCGGCAAAGCCCCGGAGCCTCCGGTCAAGGATCGGAATGGCCTCTTTGATCGTATCCAGGACATAGCCGGGCAGGACGTTCTGCAGCGTGCCCCAGACCACGCCGGGGCGGTAGGTGGGCAGGATGGATCGGGGCCCGGTGGATTCCCGACCGGACAACAGGTCTCCGACCATCTGTGCGGGGGCGAGAAAGCTGCCTCCGCCGCAGTCCCAGGCTGCGCGCTCCCACTTCTCCTGAAATCGTATGCCTGCCAACGGGTCATCTCCCGGAAAATCTCCGGGACCGACGCCGACCAGAAGCCCGCCGTTGATGTTGCGGCCACTGCGGGCGCGCAGGGACATGCCGTTGGTGACCACCTGACCGTATCCGCTGGAGGCCGCTACCACCTGTCCGCCGGGACAGACGCAGAAGGTAAATGCGGACCGGCCGGAGGGCAGATGGCAGGCGAGCTTGTAGTCCGCGGCGGGCAGCCTTTCCCAGAAGGAGCCAAACTGGGCGCGGCTTATGGCCTCCTGGCTGTGCTCGATCCGCACGCCGATGGCGAAATTCTTCTGCTCCATGGGCAGCCCTGCTTCGTACAGCATTTGAAAGGTATCCCGGGCGGAGTGGCCCGGGGCAAGAATGAGAGCGTCACAGGGCAGGTCATAGGGGCCGGTCTCCGTCATCACGGTGACGCCCGACAGGCGGTCTTCCCGCCGATGGATGGTCCAGAGCTGGTGTTCAAAGCGAATTTCTGCGCCCAGAGCCAGCAGCTCCTGCCGGATGGAGCGCACAACGGTGCGCAGCATGTCTGTGCCGATATGAGGTTTGTGGGAGAACAGAATATCCTCCGGGGCACCGTGGGCGGCAAAGGTTTGAAACACATGGGTGATGCGTGGATCGTTAATACCGGTGGTGAGCTTGCCGTCAGAAAAGGTGCCTGCGCCGCCCTCGCCGAATTGAACGTTGGAGGTGCAGGACAGCTGCCCGGCAGCCCAAAAACGTTCTACGTCACCGGTCCGCTCTTCTACGCTGCGCCCGCGCTCCAACACAATGGGCCGCAGGCCTGCCCTGGCCAGAGTCAGGGCGGCAAACAGCCCGGCGGGGCCCATGCCGACCACGACAGGAGCCGAGGAGAAGACGCGCTGCGGAGCCGGGAGAACATAGGGCACCTCCTGCCAGCGCGTCACGTGCCGCGGTTTTCTGGTCAGAATGCGGTTTTCTCCTTTTACGGTCACCTTTACGGCGCACACCAGGTGTACGTCGCTCTTTTTCCGGGCGTCGATGGACTGCCGCGTAAGGGTCAGGGCGGAGATATCCTCCGGCCGGACGCCGAGCACCTTTGCGGTGCGGCGGCGCAGCTCGTCCGCGTCCGCACCCACCGGCAGGGCCAGATCTGTGACATGCAGCATGATCACAGCACCTCGGAGCCGTTGATATGCAGCCGGAAGCGCAGGCCGAAAAACTCTGCGGCCTTGCGGCACAGGAGCATACGGGTCATGAAGATCTCAAAATAGTCCATCACAGCGGAGATCTCCGTATCAATGGTCAGACTCAGGGTCAGGTGCTTCTTTTCCTTGTCCAGGAGCAGATCGGAGCGCTCCACGGCGTAGTTTACCCGGTCATGAATGTCAAAACTGATGGTATCCCGGTTACGGACCCGGCTGCGACGGACATCGGTCTTGTCGGCCAGAATAAGGGCCGCTGCCACTGCGTTTACCGGAAAGGCGGTGTGCTCATCGTGATTGCCGATGGCCGTGATCACCACCGCTACATCCTCCGGATCCATGCCCATCTTATCAAGGATACGGAAGGCCATCACCGCGCCCGACTGGGCGTGGTCCACCCGGTTGACCACATTTCCGATGTCGTGCATATACCCTGCGATCTTGGCAAGCTCGACCTGCCGGTCGTCATACCCCTGCTGGGACAGGAGCCCGGCGGCTGTCTCCGCGCATTTGGTGACATGGGCAAAGGAGTGCTCGGTGTATCCCATGGCAATGAGAGAGGCATCGGCCTGGGTAATATAGGTGCGGATCTCATCACTGGCCCGGACGGCCGCATAATCAAGTTTCATAGGGAAGTCTTCCTTTCTGATTCTGCCTCTGGTGCTCGCCCGCTGCAAGGCGAGGGAATTGCTGCTATCTATGGAATGATATTATAGTACAATGTATCACAGCCTATCACGGCAAGCATAACACAGGGGGGACGGAAAAGCAATTGGGGAGGGAAAGAGAAAAAATCGAAAAAGTGCAAAAAAGGTGTTGACAAAGCGGGTGGGGTCTGGTATATTAGCAAAGCGCTTGTGAGGGCGTCGGCTTT
>CAKUHW010000166.1 GCA_934659415.1 uncultured Oscillospiraceae bacterium | reverse complement strand
GTCCTTGCGGAAGGAGGCGCTCACGGTGACGTTGGCGCCGGGCATCTCGAAGGTCCAGCGGCCGTTGCCCTTGTCGGTGACGGCCACGGCGCTGCCGTCGGCGGCGGTCACGGTGAGGGTATCCAGCACATAGCCTTCAGCGGGCTTGACGGTGAGGTACACGGCGGCGCCCGCAGCGGCGGTCTTCCGGCTGGCGCTGACGCTGCCGCCCTCGGCGTCAGCCACGGTGATGCCATAGGTGGGATCGGCGGGCAGGATGACGGGGGCTTCCTTCAGCTTGAGGTTGACATAGTTCTCGCTCTCGTTGAAGTTGGAGTCCTCCTCCAGGGTCTTAACGGTAAGGGCCGTGTAGTAGGGGCAGGTCTTCTCGTTGTAGGAGAAAAGGAGCGTGCCGATCTTACCGTTGAAGGGCCGAGCCTCCGCATAGGCCAGGCGGACCGTGCCGGGCTCCACTGCATACCAGGAGGTATAGTTCAGGTCGGTGCCCAGCATGCCCTCAAAGGTGAGCACCTTGGCATCATACTCCACTTCCACCAGACCGTTGGCTGCATCCTCCGCGGTGATATCCACGGTGACTACACCGGTGCCGTCAGTACCGGCAGCATTGGGCATGGCCACGGAGCCCTTGTCGGAGGCGGCCAGAGCGGAGGAGGAAGCGGCGGCCTTCACGGTGTTCAGGCTGCCGGTGTGGGCGGCCTTGGCGGCACCCTCCACCTCGGCCAGGCTCAGCTCCTGGCTGTCCAGCTGGAAGGAGGCGTCGGCAGAGGCCTTGTCGAGGACCGCGGTGAGGGACTCGCCGCTCTCGCCGCCTTCAGAGACGTTGGCCTTGGCGCCGTAGAGAATGGCGGGCCAGACGTCAGCGCCCACATCGCCCATCAGAGTACCCTCAAAGTACAGGTTGAAGTCCGCATCCAGGCCGGCAGAGAGGAGATAGATCTCATTGGTCTCGCCGGTGAAGTAGGACAGGAAGAGGTACACACCGTCGTCAGAGGGAGTGAGGGAGCAGTACAGATTCTCATTGTCCAGATCGAAGGACAGGCCCAGGCCGCTGACCAGGTTGGTCTCGTAAATCGCGCCCTTGACGGAGTAGCTGCCTGCCTTCTGGTAAATCTCGAACCACCACATATTCCCCTGATCATCCAGAGCCAAAAGTATCTCAGAGGGGCTGCCGTTCACAGGTGTGCCCTCGCCCAGAGACGTGAGCGCAACGAAACTCTGGGCCCCCACGCTGTTCAGCCAGTCGTCCAGAACAAAGGTCGAGTCAGTCAGCGCCGCGGGATCCTTTCCGGGCAGGAGGAAGTAGGCATAGATGCCGTTGAGCAGGGGCTTCTCCGCGGTAGAGAACACACTGCTGTACTCCAGGTCCCACAGGGGCAGGTTCAGCCCCTTGTAATCTGCCAGCACCGCGCCGGTGGCGGGATCCACCAGGTGCAGGTTGTTCACATTAGAGACGGCATCCATCACGTAGAGCTTGTTGTTCAGAGTATCCAGGGTTGCAGAGACCATGCCCTTGTTTCCAAGGTCCAGGTCCACGCCGCGGGTCCAGGTGTCGTCGGTCTCCAGGTTCCAGGAGAAGAGCACGGGGTTGCCGTCCTCATCCTGGAGGGCGCCGCTCAGGGTGTAGTTCACGGTGTAGACGGTGACGGTGCAGGCGGCCTTGGCGCCGCTGGCCGCCTCGGCGGTGATGACCGCATCGCCCACGCCCACGCCGGTGACCAGGCCGTCGGCGCTCACAGCGGCAACGCTCGCGTCAGAGGAGCTCCAGGTCAGGTCGGCGTCCCGCACGGTCCAGGGCTCGGCCTGGGCCAGAAGCTGCACGGTATGACCCTTTATGACCTTGGCCTCATCCTTGGAGATGAGCACGGACAGGACCTCGTCGGAGAGGAGGACGGCGGGCACGGCGCTGTCGTCCGGGGCAAAGAGGGCGCTGGTCTGGTCGGCCAGGTCAGCCGCCGCGGAGGCGGTGCCCTCGGTCAGGTCGATGGCGTACAGCTTGGCGGTGGTGGTGTAGCTGCCGTCTTCCGCGTAGACAGTGAAGCTGGGAGTCCAGTAGAGCTTACCGTCGCTGTACTGCAGGCCGGAGACACTGTCGCACTCGAAGTCCACGGCGGCGACCTTGGCGGCCTTGAAGGTCTTCAGCTCATCCTCGGCGGCACCGTCCTCAAACTGGTCCAGCTTGAAGCTGTACACGCCGCCCAGCAGATCCACATAGTAGAAGGTGCCGGCGCCGTCGTTGGCCAGGGTGGAGACGGGCTCCTCGCCGCCGATGACACCGATCTCGGTCAGCGCGCCGGTGCGCATATCCACCTCGCACACGATGCGGCCGTTGGCGGTGACGCCGTAGAGCTTCTCGGCGGACTTGTCATAGGTCAGGTCATAGATCACGGCGTCCAGATCGGCCACCTTGGTCAAGTAGGTCAGATCATCGGAGGGGGCCACAAAGAGCTCCGCGCCGGTCTCGTAGGTATAGGAGGTGAGGAACACATAGCCGCCCACATAGGCCGCGCCGTAGAAGTAGTCGGCGGTGGAGACCAGGGGGGTGACGGTGCTGCCGTCGATGTGGTTCCAGGTGTTGCCCTCCTCGCCGTAGGTGATGGCGTTCAGGCCGGTGGAGAGATCCACGTCGATAAGGGGCTCGGTGACCTCAAAGTCGTAGGTAGACAGGTTGCCGGCGTAGTCGAAGGCAGCCACCATGAACTTGGCGCCGTACACATCGGTCATATCCACCTGCAGGGTGACCTCCTGGCCGGCCTCGGTCTGGCCGGGGTTGACCTTGCTGATCAGCCGCTCGCCGTTGGCGCCGAACACGCCCACCATGGCGGTGTACTGGTTGTCCGCCAGGGTGATGGTAAGGGTCTTGCCCTCCAGGGAGGCGCTCTTGATCACGGGGGCGGTGCTGTCGATGGTCAGCTGGGTGGTGAGAGTCGCCCCGTCGCCCAGGTCATCCCAGCGGATGGACTCGCCGTCGACATAGTACTCGGGGGCCAGGGTCAGGTTGATGTTGACGGTGGTGTTCTCGGGAATCAGCTTGCCGCTTCCATCGGTGCCGGCCCAGTTCAGCCGCAGGTTGGCGCTGGTGTTGACCCAGTAGCCGCCGGTGGAGGAGGAGCGGTAGTACGCGCCGGTCACCGCACTGGACAGCTTCTCCAGATAGACCTCACCGGTCTCCGCGTCGGTAATGGTCAGGCGGGTGGCGGCGGAGTTGCGGATGGCGGAGAACATGTAGGCGTAGATATAGTCGCCGGTGGCGGTGCTCAGGGCGTTGCGGGCGGGGTCGTAGGCCTCGTCGCCGTCATAGGGGTTGCCGCCGAAGTAGTAGGTGCCGCCGTCATCGGCGTAGGTGATGGCCAGCACGTTGCTGCGGGTGTTGTAGGTGCTGCCGCTGCCGGGCAGGTAGGGGGGACGCTTCTCCTCGCCCTTGACAAACTCCCAGAAGGAGCCCTTGTCGAACATGGAGGCGTCGGTCCAGCTGCCGTAGAAGCCCAGCACGGGGATGGAGTGGACAGTGCCGAGGGCGCCCTCCTCCAGATCGACCTCAGCGGCGTAGCTGTAGGCCTCCACATAGGCGCCGGAGGTATAGCAGGCGTTGAGATAGGCCTTGACCGCCTCGGTGAGGACGATGGTGACCTCCACGGTCACGCTGCTGTTGGCGGGGACCTCCACCAGACCCTGGTTGAGGGTGCTGAGGATCAGGTGGGCGTCATAGGTGGTCACCTTGCCGTCCAGATCCACATCATAGGCGGCCTTCTGGTCCTCGGTGAGGCTGCCCCGGCCGGAGGCGTAGTCCAGGAT
>CAKUHW010000165.1 GCA_934659415.1 uncultured Oscillospiraceae bacterium | reverse complement strand
GAGCCCGCATCCTGTGGGTGAAAACTGCGGCAGAGCCGGCGCCGGCTCTGCCGCAGTAATTTCTTGTGGGCTCAGATGGAGTCCTTCAGCGCCTTGCCGGCTTTGAACACGGGCAGCTTGGAAGCGGGAATCTTGATCTGCTCCTTGGTGCGGGGGTTGCGGCCGGTGCGGGCGGCGCGGCTCTTGACCTCGAAGGAGCCAAAGCCGACCAGCTGGACCTTCTCGTCCTTGGCCAGAGACTCGGTGATCACATCGATCACGGCGTTCACGGCGGATTCGGCATCCTTCTTGGTCAGATTGGTCTTGTCAGCAACGGCATTGATGAGCTCAGCCTTATTCATGGAAATACTCCTCCTCATTTGTTTTCCCGCAGAGTTTCCCTCGCGGGACTGTCTATCACTCAAGGCGGCGAGCCGCCTTTAAGCTTCCTTGTGCTTGATCCGGTCCCACACGGCATCCAGCTCGGCCAGAGAGAGCTGCTCCATCCGCTGCCCCGCGCCCAGGACCGCCTCCTCCACCCGGCGGAACCGGGCGGCGAACTTGCCGCAGGCGGCATGCAGGGCGGCCTCCGGGTCCACATGCAGGAACCGGGCGGCGTTCACGGCGGAGAACAGCAGGTCGCCCAGCTCCTCGGCCACATCGCCCTCGCCCGCGGCGGCGGCGCGCACCTCGGCGATCTCCTCGTCCAGCTTGTCCAGCGCGCCGGACACGTCCGGCCAGTCGAAGCCCACCTTGGCGGCCTTCTTCTGCACCTTCTCCGCCCGCCACAGAGCGGGCAGGGAGCGGGCCACCGCATCCACGGCATCCGCCTGAGTCTGCTGGCCCTTCTCGGCCTTTTTCAGCGCATCCCAGTTGGAGAGGATCTCCTCGGTGGAGCTCACCTCCACCGAGCCGAATACATGGGGATGGCGGTAGATGAGCTTGCGGCAGACCCCATCGGCCACGGCGTCCAGATCGAAGCGGCCGGCGTCCTCCTCAATGGAGGCGTGGAACACCACCTGGAGCAGCACATCGCCCAGCTCCTCCTGCAGGTGCTCCGGCGAGCCCTCGTCAATGGCCTCTACCACCTCATAGGACTCCTCCAGGAGATTGCGCCGGAGAGAGACGTGGGTCTGCTCCCCGTCCCACCGGCAACCGCCGGGGGCGCGGAGAATGGCGACGATGCGCCGCAGGTCGTCCACACCGTAGCACGCTTTGTCTTCTAAATCTACCATACTTTCACCTGCTGTGCAAGATTTTTTTCTTGATTTCATGGGGAAAACCCGAAATTCTGCCCCTACGCGCGGATGTGCAGCAGCCGGGCGATCTTCTCCCCCTTGGGCATCAGGGCCAGATCGTCCGCGGAGATGGCCCGGGTGACCAGAATCAGGGCCGCGTACACCACCATGGCCACGCCGATGGCCAGCACCGTGGCCAGGGCGTTCCCGGTATAGGAGAGGACCGCGGCCCCCTCCTCCGTCATGGCCTGGAACGCGCTCAGGCCGCCCAGCAGCCTGGCCAGCAGTCCGTAGACTCCCCAGGCGGCAAGGCCCATGACCGCCGCGGCGCACCCCGGCTTGAGAAAGGCCCGGATATAGCTGAGGGACCGGGGCAGGGTACGCTTGATGATGAACAGGTCCAGCAGGGCGATCACGCCGAAGCACACCAGGGTGCTCACCGGCCCGCCCTTGATGTTGATCTCCGCCTTGCCCACCAGCACATAGGTGACCACGATCTTCAGCACGCAGCCGATAATGGTGGTGACCATGGGGATGGTGACCAGATGGTGGGCCTGCATGATGGAGTTGCACACCAGCATGAAGCAGACGCAGATGGAGGCCAGGCCCAGAATGGATAGCAGCCAGCCCCCCAGGGCCACGTCGGTATTGGGATAGAGCAGGCGGATGATGGGCCGGCCCAGAGAGAACAGGCCGATCCCCGCGGGAAAGGCCACCAGGGCGGTGGTGCGCAGGGCGGTCTCGCTGATCTTCGCCCCCTGGCGGTAGTTCTTCACCGCCCGCGCCGCGGAGACCGAGGGGATGACGCTGGCGGTAAGGGGGATCATGAAGGCAGAGGGCAGATTGTAGAGGGCCAGGGCCTTGTCGTACACACCCTTGAGCAGCCGGGCCTGGTCCTCGGCGTACCCCGCGGCGGACTGGAGCCGGCCGAAGATGATGCTGGTGTCCAGCAGATTGGCCAGGGCGATCACCGAGGAACCCAGAGTAATGGGGATGGCCAGCTTCAGCAGCGTGGAGAGGATCTGCCGGGAGGAGTCGGGCACGTCATGAAATTCCGGCAGAGAGGCGCGGTGGCGGCGGTAGCGGGTAAAGAGGTACAGCGCCCCCAGGGCGCAGCCTACGGGCACGCCGGCGATGGCGCCCGCGGCGGTGATGGACTCATCCACCCCCTTGGACACCAGAATGGCGGCCAGGGGCAGGCCGATGGCCATTTTGCACAGGGCCTCAATGGTCTGGGACACGGCGGTGGGGGTCATCATGGAGTGGCCCTGGAAGTAGCCCCGCAGGGCGGAGAGGGGGCAGATGAAGAACAGGGCGGGGGCCAGGGTCATGATGCTGTACCAGCTGTGACTGTTGTTCATCAGGGCGGCCAGCTGATGGGGGAAGAAGAGCATCACACAGATGGAGATGGCCCCCAGCACGCAGAAGGCGGTAAAGGCCAGGCGGAAGACCTTCTTCACCTGGTTGCCCCGGCCCAGGGCGTTGGCCTCGGACACCATCTTGGACAGGGCCACCGGCAGGCCGCCGGTGGAGACGATGATGAGCAGGGAGTAGATATAGTAGGCGGTGTTGAAGTCGGAGAAGGCCGCGTCGGTGATGATGTTGCCCAGGGGAATCTTGAACAGGGCGCCGATGATCTTCACCGCCACGATCCCTGCCGTGAGGATGGCCGCGCCGCCGAAGAAGGTATTCTTTTTTTGCGCGTGATTGTTGGACATAGGTTCCACCTTTCCGGGATCGCGCCGTCAGAAGATCAGCGGGAGGGCATAGCCGCGCACCTCCGCCTTGATATGCTCCAGGTCCAGCGTATGGAAGATCCCGTTTTCATATATGACGTTTCCCCGGGCCATATTCAGCGTCACGTTGGAGCCGTGGGCGGAGAAGACCAGATCCTCCGCCTCGTCATGGCAGGGCACCAGATTGGGGGCCTCCAGATCCACCAGAATGAGGTCGGCGGCGTACCCGGGAAGAATACGGCCGGTATGGCGGCCCAGGGCGTCCGCCCCGGCGGAGGTGGCCATGCGCAGGGCCTGCCGGGCGGTGACGGCCAGGGGATCGCACCCCACGCCGTTGTGGAGCACGGCGGCCAGCTTCATATCCGCGAAGAGGTCTGCGCTGTTGTGGGAGCTCATGCCGTCGGTGCCCAGGGCGATGTTCACCCCCGCCGCGGCCATGGCCGGGATGGGGGCCACGCCGGAGCCCAGCTTCAGGTTGGACCAGGGGTTGTGCACGCAGGAGACGCCCTTCTCCGCCATGAGGGCCCAGTCCTCCGGCGTGGTGTACACGCAGTGGGCGGCGATGCCGCCGTTGTCCCACACGCCGTATTGGGCCAGGGTGTGGAAGGGGGTCATATGGTGGCGGCGCAGGGAGGCCTCGTGCTCGGCGCGGGTCTCGGACACATGCATGTGCATCCGCAGACCGTGGGTCCGGGCGTACTCTGCCATCCACCGCCACAGGGGGGCGCTGGAGGTGTACTCCCCATGGATGGAGGCGTCCACCAGAATGCGCCCGCCGTCCGCCTTGTGGAACTGCTCGGTGAGGTCCCGCTGCACGGCGCAGTCATGGCAGGCGTCCGGGGAGAAATCCGCCGGGTCGCCGAAGTACACCC
>CAKUHW010000164.1 GCA_934659415.1 uncultured Oscillospiraceae bacterium | reverse complement strand
ATTCCCAAGCGGCGGCGCTTGTGCTATACTACGGGGGATCACGGCACATCCGGGCCGCCGGGCGCTTCCGGCGGGCCCGTATCCGAAGGAGGGGCGCGAGATGAAGAAAAAGCTGGGCGGACGCTTTTGGGCCGCCATGCTGATATTCGGGCTGATGGGGCAGATCGCCTGGGTGGTGGAGAATATGTACTTCAATGTATTCCTCTACAAAATGTTCCGCTGCACGGCGGCCCACATCTCCCTGATGGTAGGGGCCAGCGCCGTGGCCGCGGCGGCCACCACGCTGCTTATGGGCGCCCTGTCCGACCGGGTGGGCCGGCGCAAGCTGTTCATGTGCCTGGGATACCTGGCCTGGGGTGTCTCCATTCTGGCCTTTGCCCTCATCCGGGTGGATGTGCTCACCCCGGCGGCGGGCTCCGCTGCCGGGGCCATGGGGCTGGGGATCACCCTGACCATCGTGATGGACTGCGTGATGACCTTCTTCGGCTCCACCGCCAACGACGCGGCCTACAACGCCTGGCTCACCGACCGGGGCGACGAGGGCAGCCGGGGCCGGATCGAGGGCTTCAACTCCATGATGCCCCTGGTGGCCATTCTGGCCGTGTTCGGCGGCTTTATGGGCTTCGACCTGGACCGGGCGGACAGCTGGAGCATGATCTACCTCATCATCGGCGCCGCGGTGGTCGTCATCGGTCTGCTGGGCTTTCTGCTCATTCAGGACGACCCGGAGCTGCGGCCTGACCGCTCCCCCTACTGGTCCACCCTGGCCTACAGCTTCCGCCCCTCGGTGCTGCGCGCCAATCAGGTGCTGTACGCCATTCTGGCCTGCTTTGCCATTTTCGGCATCTCCATTCAGATCTTCATGCCCTACCTCATCATCTACTATGAGCAGACCCTGGGCATGGAAAACTATGTGCTGGTCATGGCCCCGGCCATCGTGCTGGCCTCGGTGTTCACCGCCCTCTACGGCAGGCGGTATGACAGCAAGGGCTTCCGGGCGGCCATCGTACCCAGTATGCTCCTGCTTATGGCCGGATATGCGGTGCTGAACTTCTGCCGGACCACCGTCCCGGTATTTCTGGGCTCCCTGCTGATGATGTGCGGCTACCTGGCGGGCATGGCCGTGTTCGGCGCCGCCATCCGGGACCACATCCCCGCGGGCATGGCCGGGCGGTTCCAGGGCGTGCGCATCATCGCCCAGGTACTCATCCCCGGCATACTGGGCCCTGCCGTGGGCGCGTGGGTGCTGCGGGGGGCGGATGTGGTGGTCAACAGCGACGGCACCACCTCCTTCCTGCCCAGCAACGCCATCTGGCAGGCCGCCTTTGCCGCAGCCCTTGTCCTGTGCTTTGCCCTGCGCAGGCTGCTGTGGATCGTCCGCCGGCAGCCCAAGGCCCCGGTGGAGACGGCAAACAGCGGCGACGTCACCGCCCCGCCCTGGGCGGTCCATCCCCGGCCCCGGCTGCGCCGGGACGCCTGGCAGAGTCTGGACGGGCAGTGGCTGCTGAACGGACGCCCCATCCGGGTGCCCTATCCGCCCCAGGCTCCCCTGTCCGGCTACTGCGGCCCCATCGGCGACACCCTGCTCTACCGCCGGGAGTTCACCCTCGACCCCGCTCTGGCGGGGGGGCGGGTCCTGCTCCACTTTGGGGCGGTGGATCAGATCGCCCAGGTCAGCCTCAACGGCACCCTCCTCGGCGAACACCGGGGCGGCTATCTCCCCTTTGAATTCGACCTCACCGACGCACTGCTCCCCGGGGCCAACGTGCTCACCGTGTCCGCGCTGGACGCCCTGGACCCCACCTACCCCTACGGCAAGCAAAGCGACGAGCCCCACGGGATGTGGTACACCCCCGTCAGCGGCATCTGGCAGACCGTCTGGCTGGAGCGGGTGCCCGCCGGGGGACACATCACCGGCCTCACCGTGACGCCCGACCTCACCGGTGCGGAGCTGACGGTGGAGGGCGCTGAGGGCTTCACCGTGGAGCTGGAGGGCAGGACCTACACCTTCCCCGGCTCCGCCGGGCGGGTGGAGCCGGAAGATCCCCGGCTGTGGACGCCGGAGGACCCCTGGCTGTACGAGATCACCGTCACCGCAGGGGAGGACCGGGTGCATTCCTATTTCGGCCTGCGCACCGTGTCCATCGAGGACCGGGGCGGCATCCCCCGGGTCTGTCTGAACGGCAGTCCCATCTTCCTCCACGGGGTCCTGGACCAGGGCTACTTCCGGGACGGGCTCTTCCTCCCCGGCGACAGCGCCGGATATGACCGGGATATCCTGGCCATGAAGGCCCTGGGCTTCAACCTGCTGCGCAAGCATATCAAGGTAGAGCCGGAGCTGTTTTACTATGCCTGCGACCGGCTGGGCATGCTGGTGATGCAGGACATGGTAAACAGCGGGGAGTATTCCTTCCTGCGCCACACCGTTCTTCCCACCCTGGGGCTGCGGCGGCTGCGGGACGACCGGGGCGCGCTGGACGCGCGCAGGGAGTTTTTCCTGCAGCACATGGACGGCACCGTGCGCGCCCTGTACAGCCACCCCTGTATCGTAGCCTGGACCATTTTCAACGAGGGCTGGGGACAGTTCCGCGCCGACGGGGCTTACGCCCGGCTGAAGCGGCTGGATCCCACCCGCCCGGTGGATGCCGCCTCCGGCTGGTTTGCCCAGACCCGCAGCGACTTTGACAGCCGGCACATCTACTTCCGTCTGAAAAAGCTCCGCCCGGGGGCGCGCCCCCTGCTGGTAAGCGAGTGCGGCGGATACACCATGCCCGTCCCCGGCCACACCGGCGGGGAAAAGGCCTACGGCTACGGCGGGTGTAAGGACGGCCGGGCGCTCACCGCCCGGATCGTCGCGCTGTACGAGACCATGATCCTGCCCGCCGTCCCCACGGGCGTCTGCGGCTGCGTGTACACGCAGCTGAGCGACGTGGAGGGAGAGGTCAACGGGCTGTATACCTACGACCGGCAGGTGTGCAAGGCAGAGGCGGAGCCGCTGCTGCGCATCGCAGAACAGCTACAGGAGGCGCTCCGGTGACAAACTACGAACAGCTTTTGGACGCCGCGGCCGGTCTGGGCCAGCACCTGCTGGACAGCGGCGGAGAGATCCACCGGGTGGAGGACAGCGTGCAGCGGCTCCTGCGGGCCTACGGCGTGGAGGGAGAGGTCTTTGCCATCCCCAACTGCCTCATCGTCAGCTTTACCGGGCCGGACGGCCATGTGTACACCCGGATGCTCCGCGCCCGGGTCCAGGGAGTAAATATCGAGGGCATCGAGCGCTACAACGCCCTTTCCCGCCATCTGTGCGCCGATCCCCCGGCGGACACCGGTCTTCTGCTCTCCCAGGTGCGGGATGCCCCGCCCCTGCGCTCCTGGTCCATGGGGATCCAGCTGCTGGGGTATGCCATAGGCGGCTTCTCCTTCACCCTCTTCTTCTCCGGCAGCGCGCTGGACGCTCTGGTGGGCGGTCTGGCCGGGCTGGCCGCCGGGCTCACCGCGCTGGCCCTGGGACGGCGCTCCCGCTCCAATTTCTTTGTAAACACCATGGCCGCCGGGTTCATGCTGGCGGTGGTGGTATACGCCGCCCTGCTGGCCGGACTGGATATCAACGCCCAGGTGGTGATCTCCGGCTCCATCATGACGCTGGTGCCCGGCCTGGTGTTCACCAACTTCATGAGCGATCTGCTCACCGGCGACATCGTGGCCGGTCTGTCCACCTTCGCCCGGGCGGTCCTCTCCGCGGGGGCCATCGCCCTGGGTACCGGCACCGCCATCACCCTGGCCCGCTCCCTGCTGACGCTGCCCGCCGGCAGTACGGCCGTCGTCCGCTGGTCTCCCCCGCTCTGCTGCCTGTTTGCCGCGCTG
>CAKUHW010000163.1 GCA_934659415.1 uncultured Oscillospiraceae bacterium | reverse complement strand
TCTTGCCGATGGCGGCCTCGTGGACGAGCTGGGCGTCGGTGTGGTCGGCGGTGATGGCGGGGATGGAGCTCACCCGGGCGTGGTCCATGATGATGGAGTCGCACTGGACATGGCCGAAGCAGGGGGCGTCCCCCTGCACCTGAGGATAGAACACCTGGCTGGAGTTCCCCCGGGCCACGGAGCGGGACACCACCTGGGTACGGGCGCCCGCACCCTTCATGATTACGTCGATGCGGCTCTCGGCGGACTGCTCCCCGTCGGTGAGCATCCGCTCGGTAACGGAGGCCTCCGCCCCCGCCCCCAGCTCTACCCGGGTGTAGCGCCTGGCGGAGTCCACGCCGCGGATCTGCACCGTCTCCAGCTCCACAGCGGCCCCGTCCTCCAGATAGAGGATGGTCTGGGGATTGAGTACCCGCTTGCCGGTGCCGGGCCCCTCCCCGTAGTGCTTCTCCACATAGCGCACATGGGAGTTTTTGCCCAGGTAGAAGGTATGGATGCCGTCGTGCTGGGAGGTGGCGCAGCCGCCGTTGTGGATGCCGCAGCCCGCCACGATCACCACGTCCGCTCCCTCGCCCACGTAGAAATCGTTGTACACCATGTCGTTCAGGCCGGTCTCCGTAAGGATGACCGGGATGTGGACGGATTCGTTTTTCGTGCCCGGGGCGATGCGGATGTCGATCCCCGGCTTGTCCGTCTTGGTCTCGATGAGGATGTTCGCCGAGGAGGCCCGGCCCTCCAGCCTGCCGTTTTTCCGGATGTTGTAGGCCCCCTGGGGGGTGGACTCCAGATCAGCGATCTCCCGCAGCAGGTTCAGGTCGATACGGTCCATCAGCCCTCCGCCTCCTCTCGCATGTAGGTGCAGCCCGCCTGGACGTTGGAGAGAATCTTGGGGAACAGCTCGTCCCGGGGGCCGCGGTCGGTGATGACGCCGCCGCTGACCATCACGATCTCGTCCGCCAGACTGATGATGCGCTCCTGGTGGGAGATGATGATCAGGGTGACCTTCCTCTCCCGGTGGATGCGGCGGAAGGTCTCGGTCAGCTTGGCGAAGGACCACAGGTCGATGCCCGCCTCCGGCTCGTCAAAGATCATCAGGGAGGAGTTCCGGGCCAGGATGGTGGCGATCTCGATGCGCTTCACCTCGCCGCCGGAGAGGGAGGCGTCCACCTCCCGGTCGATGTAGTCCCCCGCGCACAGGCCCACCTGGGTCAGCAGACGGCAGCCGTCCGCCCGGGACAGCGCCTCGCCCCCCGCGGCCAGGCTCAGCAGGTCACGCACCCGGATGCCCTTGAACCGGGGCGGCTGCTGAAAGCCGTAGCTGATGCCGCGGCGGGCCCGCTCGGTGATGGACAGGTCCGTAATGTCCTCTCCGTTCCAGAAAATCTGCCCGCCGGTGGCCCGGTTCAGCCCCATGATGGTGCGGGCCAGGGTGGTCTTCCCGCCGCCGTTGGGCCCGGTGACCACCAGAAAGGTCCCGTCGGGCACGGTGAGGGATATGTCCTTGAGAATATCCTTCGCGCCGCTCTCTCCCGCGGCGGAGAAGGACAGGTGCTTCAGCTCCAGCATACTGCGTTCTCTCCCATTTGTGCGGCCGGGCCGCAAATTCATAGTAAACGTCTGTGCTTTAGTATAGCGCGCACGCCGCCCGCTGTCAACACTGGCAAGAGGGCGCGCCTCCACATAGGATGGGCCATAACGGAGGTGAAATACATGGAAGATATCACCACTTGTACGCCCCAGGACCCGGAGGTATTCCGCCGGGTGTGGGAGCGAGTCATGGGGAGCAAGGCGGCTCCGGCACCGGCGCAGGCAGAGCCGCAGACACAGACGCAGGCCCCGCCCGCCCCGGCGGGCGGCTGTGGCATGGATGGCGACCTGTCCTGCGCCTACCTGCGCGCCCTGGCCGACGCGCCCAATACGCCCGAGCCCGGAGACAGCACCGGCTCCGACCTGGAGGAGTGCCCCGGCTGCGAGAGCTCCGCCCGGCTGCGGCAGCAGACGCTGGAGGCGCTGGAGGGCTGGCAGTTCTACCGGCATCTGGCCCGCCGCACCCGCAGCGGGGCGGCCCGGGTGCTCACCGCCCTGGCGGCGGATGCCCATAAGCAGGCCCGGCAGCTGGCCGCAGCCTATTTCCTGCTGACCGGCGTGCGCTACTGGCCCACCGGACAGCTGCCCGCCCCCGCCATCCCCTCCCTGTGGGGCGCGGTGCGCAGCCGCTATCAGGCGGAGCAGCAGGGCGAGCTGGCCTGCCGGATGGCGGCGGAGGAGACGGCGGACCCCGCCCTGGCGGAGCTGTACGGCCAGCTGGCCGACGCCTGCCGGGAGCGCTGCCGGCAGCTGCGCGCCCTGCTGGAGCAGAGCGCGATGTAGACTTGCGCCCAGCGGACACACATGATATACTCGGGGGTACCATCGATAGGCAAGGGCAAACACGCCTGCCCTTGTCTGTCGATGGGATCAAAACTGCCGAGAAACGGAGCGATCACCATGAAGGAATATACCGGCTACGCCGTGGAGCAGGCCTGCGCCCTGCTGGCCATCGACAGCCCCACCGGCTTCACCGCCCGGGCAGCGGACTATGTGATGCGGACGCTGCGCGCCCTGGGCCTCTCCCCCGCGCTCACCCGAAAGGGCGGCGTGCTGTGCTGCCTGGACCCGGAGGCCCCGGAGGAGGGGGCGCTGCTGCTGGAGGCCCATGTGGACACCCTGGGGGGCATGGTCACCCAGATCACCGGCGAGGGGCGGCTGAAGCTGACCAACCTGGGGGGCATGAACCCCAACAACGCCGAGGCGGAGAACGTGCGCATCTACACCCGGGAGGGCGCGGTGTACACCGGGACCTTCCAGCTGTGCAACGCCTCCATCCACGTCAACGACGACTACAACGGCGCCAAGCGCAGCTACGCCGGGATGGAGGTGGTCATCGATGAAGAGGTCCATTCCGCCGACGACGTGCTGGCCCTGGGCATCCAGCCGGGGGACATCGTCTGCTTCGATCCCCGCACCACCGTCACCCCCTCGGGGTACATCAAAAGCCGCTTTCTGGACGACAAGCTGTCCGTGGGCGTGCTGCTGGCTCTGGCCCGGGCGGCGGCAGAGGGCGTGCTGAGCCTGCACCGGCGGGTGTGGCTGCACATCACCGTGTTTGAAGAGGTGGGCCACGGCGGCGCGGCCTCCGTCCCTGCCGGGGTCACCGAGGCCATCAGCGTGGACATGGGCTGCGTGGGCGACGGGCTGGGCTGCGACGAGACCAAGGTGTCCATCTGCGCCAAGGATTCCGGCGGTCCCTATCACTACGAGATCGTCTCCGCCCTGATCTCCGCCGCCAAGGCCGCCGGGGCGGACTACGCGGTGGACGTCTACCCCCATTACGGCTCCGATGTGGAGGCCACCCTGGACGCCGGGCACGACGTGCGCCACGGGCTCATTGGCCCGGGCGTGTACGCCTCCCACGGGTATGAGCGCAGCCACAAAAAGGGCGTGGAGAACACCCTGAAGCTGCTGGGCGCTTACTTACAGTAGGGGCGCAACCGCCGGTTGCGAAAGTTCAAGCTCCGGATGGTGGCCCTGCCGCCGGTTTTCTGGTAGGCTGGGGCCACCAAACAGGAGAGGAGTTTTTACCATGAAGCTGAGTGAAAAGATCTATCTCTGCCGCAAGCGCGCAGGTCTTTCCCAGGAGGCGCTGGCCGCCCGGCTGGGGGTGTCCCGGCAGGCGGTGAGCAAGTGGGAGACCGGGGTATCACTTAGATAAAGATACCACACCAATCCCACGCTGACTTTTGCTCAACCGATACAGCCGGAGGGCTGGATAACAAGAAAAGGCGGTATGCGCCCCGTGGAGGGGTAGCGTACCGCCTTTTCTTGTGGGGGTTTCCAAAGGGGGCAACGCCCCCATTTGGCACACGACTTTGCGA
>CAKUHW010000162.1 GCA_934659415.1 uncultured Oscillospiraceae bacterium | reverse complement strand
GCTCTTCCCCGGTCAGCGGCGTGGCGCGGGCTACACCTGTGCACAGAATGGCCGATGTGCCCTCGGCTACATCGGTTCCGACGGCAGCCATAACGCCGGCACCCATGGGCATCAGATTGGTCACCCGGCCGGTCATAAACTCTGCCCCCAACTCCCTTGCCTGCCCCAACAAATGCTCTACCAGTACCAGGCCGGACACATGAGGGAGCCCTGGATAGTTGTCGATGATCTCAGCCTTGCACAGAGGGCTTGCTGTCGGCTGATTGGAGAGGACAAGCACGGTTTTGTTTCTGACCCGGGCGTATATGGCGGCGGTAAGGCCGGCGGGCCCGCCGCCGATGACAAGCAGATCGTATTTCACGGGATACTCCTCCTTTATTGGTGCAGGGCGGACAGAACCGGCCAGCTTTGGTCATCAAATATGGCTTCGATCAGGTCGGTCAGATTTTCATCCAAATGTTCGATTTCCCGGCTGAAGGCGGACCATATTGCGATTTCACCGCTTTGGGTAAGAACTCCTGCATGGATCCATTCCAGCAGGCACAGGTGGTAGATCAGCAGACAGACGGCGCCGATCAATGCGGCACGCCCATACAGGCCGTCGTCGTTTACGGCTTTGTGCCAGTGACGAAAGACCAGGTAGCACGCAAGGCGTTCCAGATGTGCCGCCCAGGCCGGGCAGGCGGCCTCAAAGGCTGCACATTGCGTGCGATAGTCCTGCTGCTTCATGGACAGTAAGACCATGCTTCCGGAAAGCAGCGCTGTCGGCCAGGAAGGGCGCAAAGGCTCCAGACCGGCACACAGTTCCATCAGACGGGCGGTAAATATTTGCCGGTTTCCTCCCGGTTCAGGATCAGATGGGGGAGGAGCACACTGGGCCATTGGCGCGAACAGGCCGAGATCCAGCATATCCTGCAGGGAATCCGCATAGCCGATCATCCGGCGCAGGCGGGACCATAGGGGTTGACCCGGGGCGGACAGCAGGTTGAGGACTGCGGCCCGGCTGCGCTCCAGAGCGGTGAGCAGTGCTCCGTCGACCCCCTCCAGGAGTTGACTGGGCTTTCCGTCATTCTGCTCAACCAGCGCGAAGGACGCGGCATCCATCAGCAGCCGCGCGGCCTCGGGACAGGAAATGGCAAGTACAGTTTCGCTTAAAATGCCGTATTCTTCCGTAAAGCGCGGATAGGCCGCACAGTGTCCGCACAGGTGCTCGGCGCCCCAGTCCCGCTGAATGGGACAGAGGCCGTCCCCCGTAAGCAGCGCGCAAAAGCCGTCCGGGCGCAGGCGGAAGCAGATGTCGCCATCTTCGTCAACGGTCAGGGCGTCGGAAAGTGCGGTGCGCAGCGGTTCCGGAGCGGTCTTGTAATCTTCCAGGGCGGGGCCGTCGAGGACGATCGACCAGTCCCGGCAGCAGGTGTCGGGGCAAGCGCCGCCCAAACAGCGGAACTGCTTTGTATAGGCTGGTGTGCGAATGATCATGGGGGTTCCTCCTGGATTGTCTGCACTTCTTGTCAGATTATACTCAATTTGCGTCTGTCTGACAAGGCGGTAAAAGAAATTCCAGCTTTTTTCCGCATAGAACAGGGGGAAATGCCGCAAGCTTTGAACAGAGTTTAACTGCTGAGAAATGAGGGAGCGTATCATGAAACGAGGCCTGATCGCTGTGGCCGCTTTGCTGTGCATTCTTTTACAGCCTGCAGGTGCGGCGGCCGCTGCGCTGCAGGGAGTGGAGGCGCCTGCGGCGATTTTGATGGAAAAAACGACCGGGAAAGTGCTGTATGAAAACAATGCTGACGTGCAATATGAGCCGGCGTCGGTCACAAAGGTCATGACGCTGCTGCTGGTCCTGGAGGCCATCGACGGCGGCAGTCTCCAGTGGGACGATACGGTGACAGCTTCTGCCCATGCGGTCTCAATGGGAGGCAGCCAGATATGGTTGAAGGAGCACGAAAAGCTGACAGTCAGAGAGATGGTAAAGGCAGTGGCTGTGGTATCTGCCAATGACTGTGCCGTGGCCCTGGGAGAGCATCTGGCAGGGACGGAGGAGGCTTTTGTGCAGCGCATGAACCAGCGCGCGGCGGAACTTGGAATGAAGAATACGCATTTTCTCAACTGCACCGGCCTGCCCGCAGAGGGCCACCTGACCACGGCCCGCGACATTGCCATTATGAGCCGCGAGCTTATTCTGAACCATCCGGCGATTCGTGAGTTTACAACGATCTGGATGGACACGCTGCGGGACGGCGCATTTCAGCTGACAAATACCAATAAACTGATCTATTACTATGAGGGAGCGACGGGATTAAAGACCGGCTTTACCCAGGGAGCACTGTATTGCCTGACGGCCACCGCGGAGCGGGACGGGATGGAGCTGATCGCAGCGGTCATGCACGCACAGACCTCTGCCGCCAGATTTGAGAGCGCCAAGGCGCTGCTGAACTACGGCTTTGCCAGCTATGCGCTTGTGCCGGTATGGCCGGAGGGCCCTGTTCCGCCTGTGCCGGTAGAGCTGGGGGAAAAAGAGGTGGTCCAGCCGGTCCCGGCCAGGACATGCAGCGTGCTGCTGGAGAAGGCAAAGGTGGGAATGATCTCTACAGAGCTGGTTCTGCCGGAGGTCCTTGCCGCGCCGGTGGCACAGAATCAGCGTCTGGGCGAGATCGCCGTCTATGTGGACGGGACACAGGTGGATACAGTGGAGCTGATCGCATCAGAGGGCGTAAGGCGCCTGACCACAGGGGCAATCTTCAAAAGACTGCTGACGCAGCTG
Source organism: uncultured Oscillospiraceae bacterium (assembly GCA_934659415.1). Classification (GTDB taxonomy): domain Bacteria; phylum Bacillota; class Clostridia; order Oscillospirales; family Oscillospiraceae; genus Enterenecus. The sequence continues at coordinate 1,167 of CAKUHW010000162.1, read as the reverse complement.
CTGCTGTCCGCATAAAGAGGCAGGGGAGGACGCTGACCGGCGTCCTCCCCACTGCTTATGATTCGAAGGTAAACTTGATGCTGGCGATACAACTCTGATAGGCCTGGGTCCAATCGGCATCGCCTGCCTGGGTGAAAGTGAAGCAATATCCCTGGTTATCGGCATTGACCAGCACCAGCTCCTGGTGCAGCTGTACCCCGTAGAGCTCACTGCTGCAGCAGTAGAGAATGGCGGGAACGCCGTCTATAGTGGTGCGTTCAAAGCTTTCACTGACCACATCCAGCTGCTCCCCCAGTGCGTCGGCGTACTGCTGCTCCAGAGCGGCTTCCAGCACCTCCCGGCTGTAGGTGGAAAAGAGCGCATCGTGCTCGGAGGGCACTACATTGATATTGGAGCCGTCAAGGGGATAGTCCGGCGCGAGGAAAAGCTGGTCGTTATCGGCGCTGACTGAAAAGCCTTCCGGCAGGGTCATGGTGTAATCCGTCACATTCAGGGGGGCGCTGCTCTCTTTGCCTGCGCTGCCGCTGCAGGCGCTGAGCACGCACAGCAGCATCAGCACGGCCAGGGCCATGCAGAGCTTCTTCATTGTCCTCATCCTCTTCCTTTTAAGCAAGATAGACAGATTATTGCTCTGTCTCTTTGAGCTTAACATAAGGCGGGAAAAATGTCCAGCAAAAAGGATGCGGCGATGGGCCCCGGCCAGCGCAGTGAGGTTATGGCTCGCCCTTGAGCTGTGCGAGCCGGTCTGCCGCCCACTGAATCTGCCGGGCGACAGACTCCGGGCAGGTACCGCCCTCACTGGTCCTGCGGGCGACGCAGGAGGCAAGATCGATGGCGGCATACACGTCCGCATCAAAATGCGGGTCAAAGGCCAGATAGTCCTCCAACGGCAGATCCTCCAGCACGCAGCCTCTCTGGATGCACAGGGCGACCAGCTGACCGGACAGCTTATAGGCGCTGCGGAAGGGGAGACCCTTTCCGACCAGATAGTCTGCCAGATCTGTGGCATTCAGAAAGCCCTTTTGGGCAGCGGCATACATGACGGCGGTATCGGCAGAGAAGGTTGAGATCATACCGGTCATGACCGGCAGGCAGAGCTTGACTGTGTCGCAGGCATCAAACACGCTCTCCTTATCCTCCTGCAGGTCCTTGTTGTAGGCCAGGGGC
>CAKUHW010000161.1 GCA_934659415.1 uncultured Oscillospiraceae bacterium | reverse complement strand
ATATTGTCCAAAGAATGCGGACAGTTCGCACACTCGCGGCCTGAGAAGTGTTTTCCGCCACGCACATGTCGCGGCGGAAAACGGATCCCAGATTATTCGCCGCGGCGCGCGGCGAACTCTGCGAGGCTTTTTTGATAGTCTCACCGCCCGGGCCCGAGCCGGGTCCGGGCGGTCTTTCCGTGCATGCGCAAAGCAGAGCTTTCGCCCCTGAGCGCCCCTGTGCAGGGGGAGCTGGCGCGAAGCGCCTGAGGGGCTGTCTCTGCCGCGGCCCGGGATAACCTAAAGGAGGAAACAAAAATGAAAGTCACCGCCATCGTCTGCGGCCGGAAAAACCAGCAGACCGAGCGTCTGGCCCGTATCGCCCTGAAAAGCGCCAGGGAGGCCGGGGCTGAGATCGAGCTGATCAACCTGATGGATCTGGATATCCGCCCCTGCATCAACTGTCAGGCCTGTGTGCGGGCCATGCGGGAGGCAAATTTTAAGGGGAAGTGTCCCCTGATGGGGGACGATATGGCCTGGCTGGACGAACAGGTGCTGTCCAGCGACGGTCTCATCTACGTGGCTCCCATGTTTGAAAACGCCGTCCCCGGCACGTACAAGATCATGTGCGACCGCATGGGCCCCTCCCATGACGTCACCTTCCTCCGGGGGGCCAAGGCCCTGCGGGAGGCGGAGGGCCGTCCCTCCGGCATCGACGAGCGCTGGTTCAAGTCCCGGGCGGTGGCCTTCATCGGCCACGGCGGCAGCGAGTGGTCCTACCTCAGCTTTCCCACTCTGGCGGTCCCCGCCGTGTCCATGGGGATGGATATCGTGGACTATGTGCGCCTGGACTGGAACTCCGACCTGATGCTGGACGATGCCCGCCTGGCCCTGGTCAGCCGCTGCGGCGCCCATGTGGCCGCCATGGCGGCCAGGCCCCACGGGGAGCGGGAGTACATCGGCCCCGAAGGGGTGTGCGCCGCCTGTCACTGCGACGTGATGCGCATCGACTATGAGACCGGCACCGCCTTCTGCGCCATGTGCGGCGCGCCGGGCAAGCTGGCCATGGTGGACGGAAAGATCCGGGTGGTCATGGACGGGGAGAGCATGCGCCAGTCCCACCTGTTCGAGTCCGGCCGCCAGATCCACATGGCCGACCTGCGCAACAACGCCAAGGTCCGCGCCGCCATGGACATGGAGGAGGTCAGGCGCCGGGTGGAGCCGCTGCAGGCGGAGATCCCCGTGACCAGGCCGCCGCGCGCCTGAACCCCCGCGGGCAAAGAAACCGGGGAGAACGGCGCCGCCCGCGCGTGAACACGTGCCCCGAAGGAGGAAAAAACAATGCCAGCAACTCTGTCGCTCCAGGACAAGGAATACCGTTACCGGAATATGCGCGCCCTCATGTCCCGTCTGGGGGTAGACGCCATGATCTGCTCCGGCGAGGGGGCCTGCAAGTACATCGGCGGCGAGTTCTACAACACCCGCTGGGTCACCATGGTCATGTTCGCCGACTCCGACCCCGTGGCCTTCATCGCCCTGCCCGGCCGGGAGTATCTGCTCACCATCACCAAGGCCCGGGAGGAGGACTACTGGGTGAAGGACACCCGCATCTCCTCGCCCCCCGCCATCGCCGCCCTCATCCGCGAGCGGCTGGGCGCCGCGGCCAGGGTGGGCATCACCCTGCAGAGCATCCCCGCCGCCTACTACTTCGGCCTGTGCCAGTGCATGCCGGAGGTGTCCTTCACGGACATCTCCGACGACTTCAAGGCCATCTACCGGGTGAAGACCGGCAACGAGCTGACGCTGCTGCGCCGCAGCCCGGAGTCGGTGGACCTGTGCTGCCGGCGCACGGCGGAGGTCCTGCGCCCGGGCTGGACGGAAAACCAGATCTGGGGCGAGTGGGAGCATATCATGCGCGCCATGGGCTCTCCGGACACCCTGAACCAGTCCAACGTGCATCCCCGGGACATCAGCGCCGTGCTGCCCAACTGGTGCTCCAGCCAGCGCCCCCTGCAGAAGGGGGATCTGATGGTGGCGGAGATCACCTCCAGCGCCGGCGGCTACTGGACCCAGAAGATCGAGACCATCTCCCTGGGCGAGCCCGCCGCCGTGGTGCGTGAGATGAACGCCGCCGGGGCCGCCGCCATGAACAAGGCCGCCGCCGCGGTGAAGCCCGGCGTAAACGCCCGGGACCTGCTCCACCTGATGGACGACGAGATCGAGGCCGCCGGCTTCCTCAGCCCCCGGGGCTTCCTGGCGGGCCCTCAGGGCCATCTCAGCGGTCTGGAGTGCGACGAGGGCACCTTCTACCTGGACCAGGACTTCATCCTGGAGGAGGGGATGCTGTTCGTCCTCCATCCCAGCGTGGCCGTGAAGGGCTGGACGCCGGGGGACTACGCCATCTTCGGGCCGGGGTGTATGTACCTGGTCACGGCGGAGGGCGCGGAGCGGCTGAATAAATTCCACGATGATATCATCGTCATCGACTGCTGAGAGGAGGCCGCCCATGGATTTTGACAACAACATCATCACCCAGAAGATGCGCTGCCCCCGCACCAAGGGGGAGATGGAGCGCCGCTGGGCCCTGGCCAGGGCCCTGATGGAGCGGGCCGGACTGGATATGCTCATCGCCCAGAACGACAACAAGTACCTCGGCGGCTATGTCCGCTGGTTCATCGACGTGCCCGCGGTGCAGGCCTATCCCATGACGGTCCTCTTCGCCCGGGACGGCGGCATGACCACCATCACCCACGGCGCGCCCGAGTTCCCCCTTCTGCCGGAGTGGGCCATGCGGGGCCCCACCCAGCGCCTCAGCTCCCCCTACGTGCGCACTCTGAACTATACCGACCTGTACGACGCCCGCCTGGTGGCCGGGCAGATCCGCAAGCAGAACGTAAAGCGCCTGGGCGTGGTGGGCCGGGGCATGCTGAACTACGCCCTGGTAGACTACCTGCGGGAGAACACCGGCGTGGAGATCGTGGATGCCACCCGTCTGGTGGACCGCATCAAGGGGCCCAAGAGCGCCGAGGAGATCGCCTGCATCAAGGCCAGTGCCCGCATGCATGACGAGGTCATGGGCTATGTGACCGAGGTGCTGCACCCCGGCATGCACGAGTATGAGCTGAACGCCGCCCTGGCCAAGCGCCTGATCGAGCTGGGCAGCGAGGAGCAGCTGCTGATGATCGGCTCCGCCCCCATGGGGGAGTGCGCCGGGCTCCAGTACACCCACTATCAGAACCGGGTCATCGAAAAGGGCGACGTGGTCACCGTCATGGTGGAGTGCTCCGGCCCCGGCGGCTACTACTGCGAGATGGGCCGGGCCTTTGCCGTGGACTGCGCCCCCGTCCCCGCGCTCACCGACCTTTTCGCCCAGTCCCGGGAGGTCCAGCGGCGCACGGCAAAGCTGCTCGTCCCCGGCACCCCCGTGGCGGAGATCACCGGCCGGGTGAACGAGCTGCTGCGGGAGATGCACCTGCCGGAGGAGCACCGCATCTTCACCCACGGCCAGGGGTACGACCTGATCGAGGCCCCCGGCTTTGCCCTGGAGGACGACTTCGTGCTGCAGGAGAATATGTGCATCGCGGTCCACCCCACTTACGTCACGCCGGAGGCCTTCGGCTTCTGCTGCGACAACTACCTGGTGGGCCCCGAGGGCACCGACCGCCTCCAGACCTATCCCCAGGAGATCATCCGGGTCTGATCTTCAGGCCGGCAAGACCAAGGCCAGCGGTCTTGTCCTGCGGCCTCTGCCGACCTCGTAGGGCAAGGGCTCTGCCCTTGCCGTTTTTCGGGCCGCTGAGACAGCGGCCCCTACAAGAGAACAGGGGGACCTGCGGCAGACAATCAGGATTCTTGCTTCGCTCGTAGGGGCCGATGTCCTCATCGGCCCGCCTTTGACGCTATCTCTTTCAAATTCAGAAGCGCCCCGCAGCGGCAGTGAACTGCACCCCATTTGTTAGACAAGTATGGTAAAATACTTGTACTAAGAAATGGGGTGCTTTATTATGCCAAAA
>CAKUHW010000160.1 GCA_934659415.1 uncultured Oscillospiraceae bacterium | reverse complement strand
CCGGTGAACAGTCCGAGCTTGGCCGTCGTTCCCCCAAGGTCCACCCCGAATATATATCGCTCCATATTCTCTTCCTCCATTGCCGGGTGTGCGCCGACGCCCCGGCGAAAGAAAATCACATCTTCTCCGGCGCGGTAACACCCAGCAGGCCCAGGCCATTGGCCAGCACCAGACGGACCGTATCCGCCAGCTTCAGCCGCGCCTCCAAAAGGCCCGGCTCCTCACCCATGATCCGGCAGGAATTATAGAACCGGTGGAATTCTCCCGCCAGGGCAGTCAGGTAGCGGTTGATGCGGCTGGGGTCGTAATCCCGGGCCGCCAGGCGAAGCTCCTCCGGATATTCCGCCAGCTTCTTGACCAGATCCTGCTCCTCCGCCGTAGCGAGCCGCGCGGCGTCCACCGCGGCAGCTGCGGGCACAGCCGCGCCCGTCTCCGCCATGCGTCCGACCAGGGAGCAGATGCGGGCGTGGGCATACTGGACATAGTAGACGGGGTTGTCGCTGTCCTGCCGGACAGCCAGGTCCAGATCGAAGTCCAGGGGGCTGGTAGAGGCGCGGTTATTGAAATAGTAGCGGGCGGCATCCACACTGATCTCATCCAGCAGGTCGTGCAGAGCAATGGCCTTACCCGTACGCTTGGACATCCGGACGGGCTTGCCGTCCTGAAGCAGGTTCACCAGCTGCATAAGCACGATGACCAGCCGGTGGGACCCGTCTAGTCCCAGTCCGTCCAGAGCCGCCTGGAGCCGGGCCACATGGCCGTGATGGTCTGCCCCCCACACATCGATGACCTTGTCGAACCCCCGCTTTTCAAATTTATTGCGGTGATAGGCGATATCGGCGGCAAAATAGGTGTAGAACCCATTCGCCCTGCACAGCACATCGTCCTTCAGATCAAGCTTGTCCACCTGCTCCTGAGTCTTACCTTCCCGCAGATACTTTTCCTTCAGCAGGCCAATGGTGTTCAGCCACAGAGCCCCGTCCTTCTCGTAGGTCCAGCCCTGGTCGGAGAGCTTCTGTACCGTCTCGGCTACATAGCCGGACTCATGCAGTTCAGACTCCAAAAACCACTGATCGTAGCGGATCCGGTACTTCTCCAGGTCGGCCTTCATTCGGGGAATGTTCCGCTCCAGGCCGAACCGGCTCATGGGCTCCAGCCACTCCGACTCAGGGGCGTCGCGGTAGCTGTCCCCATACTGGGCGTAAAAGGCCTGGGCAAGCTCCCGGATGTCCTCCCCGTGATAGCCGGACTCGGGAAATTCAAACTGATTCTCCCCCAGAATAAGCTGCATATAGCGGGCGTGGATGGAGTAGGCAAATTTGTGGATCTGGTTCCCCGCGTCATTCACGTAGAACTCCTTCCAGACCTCATAGCCCTCCCGCTGGAGAACATTGGCCAGCGTGTCGCCCAGTACGCCGCCCCGGGCGTTCCCAATGTGCATGGGGCCGGTGGGGTTGGCGGAGACAAACTCCACCATGACCTTTTCGCCCTTTCCCTCGTCGGAGCCTCCGTAATTCGGATCCGCCTCCACGGCAGAGAGCACCTGGCCGTACCAGCGGGGCGCATAGAAGAAGTTCAGAAAGCCGGGGCCCGCGATCTCCGCGCGCCGGAAAAAGCTGCCCTCCAGGTCCATGTGGTCCAGGATGATCTGGGCCAGCGCCCTCGGGTTCTGGTGGAGCGTCTTGGCGCCCGCCATGGCAAAGGAGGATGCAAAGTCTCCGTTTCTGCTGTCCTTCGGCACCTCTACGCTGCCGCGTATCTCCGCCCCCGGCGCCAGAAGTCCCTCTGCCGCAGCCTTCTCATAGGCCTTCTGGGTCAGCTCAGCCACCTGTTCGCGGGCCAGTTGAATCATATTCATAAACACTCTCTCCTTTTCTGCTTACTGCCGGATAGCGGGATCTCTGCGCACACTCATGCGGAAAAAATTCTGCCCGGCCAGCAGATTGTCTACCTCCACCGCGTAGTCGATCTCCAGTTCGCCGCCGCCCTCCCCAACGGTGCTTTTCATCCGCCGGGTATCGATTCCCACGGAGAGCGCGCCATAGGGAGTCTCGTACATAGACAGGTGCCTGCGGCCCTCTTCAAATACCATCTGGGAGTTCACGGCGCCCTCCCGCAGAAGCGTCACCCGGGGACCATCGATCCGGACTACGGTGGTGGTGCCCTCCATGCCGGTAAGTTCCGTCTCCTGATAGGAGACAGTGATCGCTCCCTCGGCACTGCGTTCCAGCTCGCCGGCGGTGACCAGTTCCATCTCGTCTGCGCCGTCGGCGCTCATCTGTTTTCCTTTGATGGAAATAATAACATTGTCGCTCATGCTCGCGCACCTCTCAATAGGCTGTGATGTCCACCTGCTCCGCGCCGTTGGCGTCCTCCCCCAGGAAGTTCGTGGCCAGCCGGCCGAAGCCGCCGGTGCTGTCGCTGACATAAAAGCGGTGGCAGCCTGGCTCCGTCCGCTCTGCTCTCAGATCCTGCCGGGCCAGATCCTCCGCCACCAGACGGGCGCAGGCCTCCCCCACATCCACCAGGGCCACATCCGGGCCCATAACGCCGGCAATGGCCGGCCGCAGCAGCGGGTAATGGGTGCAGCCCAGGACCAGAGTATCCACCCCGGCGGCACGCAGGGGAGTCAGATACTCCTTCAGAACGATGTCCACCACAGTGTCCTCCGCCTGGTAACGACCATTCTCCACCAGCGGCACCAGCAGCGGGCAGGGGGCGCTGAGTACCTCCGCCCCGGGATCCAGCCGGCGCACCGCCCGCTCGTAAGCGCCGGAGCGGATGCTGGCCTCCGTGCCGATGATGCCGATCCGGCCGCTCCGGGTGGCCCGGACGGCCGCCTGGGCCGCGGGCTCCACCACACCGTACATCGGAACGGCGCAGGCCGCCTTCAGCTCCTCCATTGCGTTGGAGGACACGGTGCCGCAGGCCACTACGATGGCCTTTGGCCCGAAGGAGCCCAGAAAGGCGGCATCCTGCAGGGCATAGCGCACCAATGTCTCCCGGGAGCGCCCGCCATACGGCACACGGCCCGTATCGCCGAAATAGATCAGATCCTCCTCCGGCATGATCCTGGCAAGCTCCCGCAGAGCGGTAAGACCGCCCAGGCCGGAATCGAACACGCCGATCGGCCGTTTATCCATAAGTCCCCGCGCCCCCTCTCATTTATGGCCGGATCATTATACTGTATTTCCCCGCTGAACACAAGCCCCAAGCCATGGCTATGTGCGATCTCCGTTTTTCAAAACAGGGAGTACTGGCTGCTGTCCGGCAGGTCTCCAAACGCGCCCGCGTCTTTCAGCTGGGCCAGGTGCGTAGCGGAGACCTTTGTGCACGCCATGGCAAACTCCTCGATGGACAAGAAGCTCTGCCCCTGGCGTTTCTCCATAATGTCCCAGCCCACAGTCTCACCCAGACCGGCAATAGAGGTAAAGGGCGGGATGAGGGCATTATGCTCCTCGTCCGGCAAAAAGTTCACCGCGTGGGACTTCATGATGTCCATCCTGTTGAAGGTGAACCCCCGGAGGTAGAATTCATAGCAGACCTCCAGCGTGACCAGCATATCCTCCTCCACCGCCGAGGCCCGATCCGCCTTGTCCTTCGCGTTGTTCTTGCTCTCGATCTCACGGATCTTCTGCCGGACCACCTCCATGCCGCGGCACATATACCGTTCGTCAAAGGCCTTGGCGCGAATGGAGAAAAATGTTGCGTAAAAGGCCAGTGGACGGTGGACCTTGAACCAGGCAATGCGGAAGGCCATCATCACGTAGGCCACGGCGTGGGCCTTGGGGAACAGATAGGCGATTTTTGCCAGAGAATCGATATACCAGTCCGGTACGTTCAGCTCCTGCATCTTCTCCAGCCACCCGTCTTGGAAGCCGCCCTTTTTTACCTTCCCCTTCCGCACGGCCTCCATGATTTTGAAGGCCAGCTTCGGCTCCATTCCCTTGGAGATCAGGAAGAGCATGATGTCGTCACGGCAGCCTACCACCTGTCCCACCTGCGCCGT
>CAKUHW010000159.1 GCA_934659415.1 uncultured Oscillospiraceae bacterium | reverse complement strand
TGAGCGTCAGCCCCAGCACGGATCCCGGCGCCGATCCCGAGCCCTCCTCCACTGTGCCCGCCATCGGCGAGGGGGTGGAGCCGGGGGCCAAGGGTGTGATCGCCAATACCGGCGGCGGCGGTGTGCGGGTGCGCTCCGGCCCGGGCACCACCTATGAGATCCTGGCCAGCCTGAAGGAAGGGGCCAAGATCACCGTGGAGGAGGACGCCGGCGACGGCTGGTTCAAGATCTCCTACGCCGGGAAAGGCGGCCGGGAGACCACCGGCTACATCATGGGCGCCTATATCCAGGTGACGGAATAAAAACAGCGGCAGCGGCCCGCGGCGGAAGACCTTCCGCCGCGGGCCGTTCTGTTTTTGAAAATGGACTGGGGGATTTTTAGAGGATTGAAAAATTCCCGGGCAAATGCTATAATGACCCGGTGAGAAAGGGCCGCAGATTTGTCGCGGCTGCGGAGGGAGCATTGTGAGCGAGACCAGACGGACAGACAAAGCCTATTTTGACCGCGTCAGGCGGGCCTGGGACGCGCTTCCGGAGCTGGCGGCGGACGCGCCGCTGCGGGAGGAGATCCGCGCCTCCTGGGCGCGCTGCATCGCGGCGGGCCTGACCTGCGGCGAGGCGCAGCGCAATATCCGCGCGCTGTACCCCAGCGCCCGCAGCGAGGCCGACCGGGAGGCCGCCGCGGTGGACGGCCGCCACGCGGTGTATTTCGACGCCGGGGACCAGCGGGCGGTGCTCTCGGTGATCGAGCTGCCCTTGGAGGAGGGACTGAACCCGGCGGTGGATGAGAGCCGCATCGGGACCACGGCCCCCGTCCTGGCCCGGCGGCTGGAGCGGGGCGTCTTTGTCAGCGGCCCGGAGCACTACGCCCTGTGCATGCACAGCCACTACAGCTACGCCGAGCCCATTTTCGACACCAGGCAGCGGGTGTGCGGCATCTGCACGGTGGACACGGCGGACTGCCAGACCACCCGGGAGCTGCAGACGCTGGTGCACATCATCGCCTGCGTGGGCAACGCCATCTGCTGGATGGAGCTGGACAGCCGGGACCGGGACAGCGCCGTGGCCGGCCTGCTGGAGCAGATTCCCCAGGGCGCGGTGTACATCGACCGGAAAAATGTGATCTCCCACTATAACCGCCGGGCGCTGGAGGTGTTCGGGCTGAAGAACACCAGCGAAGACAGCGTGATCTTCGCCCGGTGCATCGCCCTGATCTGCAACGCCCGCGGCAGCGGCCGGCAGAGCGCGGCGGTGGACTACCGGGGGTGCAAAAGGGAGATCGCCCTGACGGTGCTGTCCCTGTCGGAGCATACCTATGAGCGGCTCATCCTGCTGGACGACCGGCGGGTACAGCCCGGGGGAGAGGACGGGGAGCGGCGGGCCGTGTGGACCTTTGAGGACGTGCTGGCCGCTTCGCCGGAGATGCTCCGCCTGAAGGAGAACGCCGCCCTGGCGGCGGCCTATCATGTGCCGGTGATGCTGGTGGGGAAGAGCGGCGTGGGCAAGGAGATGCTGGCCCACGCCATCCACAACGCCAGCCCCTGGCGGGAGGGGCCCTTTGTGGCCCTCAATGCCAGCGCCATCGCCCCCAACCTGGTGGAGAGCGAGCTGTTCGGCTACGAGCGGGGCTCCTTCACCGGGGCCAGCCAGGAGGGCAAGGTGGGCTACTTTGAGGCGGCCTCCGGCGGCACGCTGTTTCTGGACGAGCTGGACAGCATCCCCTATGAGGTGCAGACCAAGCTGCTGCGGGCCATCTCCAGCCGGAGCATCCGCCGCATCGGCGGCACGACAGATATCCCGGTGGATGTGCGCCTGGTCTCCGCCTCCCGGGTGGACGTGCTGGAGCTGGCGCAGCGGGGGCAGTTCCGGGAGGACCTCTACTACAGGCTCTCTCCAGTGAAGCTGCGCATCCCGGACCTGGCGGACCGCCCGGCGGATATCCCCCTGCTGGCGGGGCGGTTCCTGGCGGGGGAGGCCCAGACGCTGGGCGTGCCCTGTCCGGAGATGTCGGCGGTCTTTCTGCGGTGCCTGCAGGGGTGCTCCTGGCCGGGAAATGTGCGCGAGCTGCGCAACGCCCTGCGCCATGCCCTGGTGTTCCTGGAGCCCGGACAGACCGTGCTGGAGCCGGATGTGCTGCCCGAGTACCTGCAGCGGGAGGCCGTGGAGCGGGCAGGAGCGCCCCGGGGGGCGTCCCGGCCGGACGAGAGCCTGCTCAAACAGGCCGCCCTGGCGGCGGTGTGGGAGACGCTGCGGCTGAACGGCGGCGATGCGGAGGGCGCGGCGAAGAGCCTGGGCGTGTCCCTGGCGACGGTATACAACTACGCGGCGAAGGCCAGAGACTGCGGCCTGGACAAAAAGGAGGTCGGAGCATGATCGACCTGGAGCGGTTTCCGGACAAGCAGTCCTTCGTCCGCTATCAGCCCCGGCTGCAGGCGGAGTGGGAGCGGTTCGTGTCCGGCGCCACCGCCGCGCCGGACAGCGCGGTGATCCCCTTCCGCATCGCGGAGTCCTGGAAGCGGAGCCGGAGCTACGGGCTGGACCCGGTGCACTACCAGTCCTATGTGCGCATGAAGAAGCTGAACCTGCGCACCCGGGAGCGGCAGATCGCCACCAATCCGGTAGCGGCCTACTGGCTGGGCTCCCTGGCGAAGCGGTACGCCTTCAACGTCAGCATCTTCGACGCCCAGGGGAACAGCATCGCGCTGCTCCCCGGCGACAGCGGCGACATCTCCTTTGCCAACGAGATGGTCCTGGGCACCAACGCCACGGCCCTGGCCCTGCTGGAGAACCGGGCGGGCTGTGTGCTGGCCCAGGAGCACTACTCCCGCTTTTTCCACCAGCGCTTCTGTCTGGCAGCCCCCTTCCACGCCCCCGAGGGGAACGTGGCGGGGGCCATGTGCATCAGCACGCAGGATTTTGAGATCGTCCACTCTCTGGCGGAGATGGTGGAGAAGCTGGCCCGGATGTGCACCCTGATCTTTGCCCTGGCCCACCAGAACACCGGCGAGGAGGACTCCGCCTATGAGACCATCCTCTCCCGCCTGGCGGAGGCGGTGGCGCCGCCGGGCACGCTGGCGGAGGGCGGCGAGCTGGCTGCCGTCAAGCGGGCCCTTCTGGAGCAGACGGCCCGTGCCGGGGACAGGCGGCAGCGTGGAGGCAGGCTCTATCTCAATGAGGAGCGCCTGCTGGCCGAGCCGCGGGGCAGGCAGGGGGAGCGGGAGGCTCCGGTGCTGAGCCAGCCCCGGCCGGAGTGCAGCAATGAATTTGCGGATATCGTGGGCAGCGCGCCCCAGCTGGCCCGGTGCATCCACTTTGCCAAGCAGGCGGCCCTGACCGACTTCTCCGTGGTGCTCAACGGCGAGAGCGGCGTGGGCAAGGAGGTATTTGCCCAGGCCATCCACAACGCCTCCCCCCGGCGGCAGGGGCCCTTTGTGGCCCTCAACTGCGGCGCCATCGCCGCAAGCCTGGTGGAGAGCGAGCTGTTCGGCTATCAGGAGGGCTCCTTCACCGGCGCGGACCGGCGGGGCCGGGCCGGTCTGCTGGAGCAGGCCTCCGGCGGTACGCTCTTTCTGGACGAGGTGGAGAGCATGCCCCTCCCGGTGCAGTCCAAGCTGCTGCGGGTCCTCTCCAGCGGCAGGCTGACCCGCATGGGCAGCACGGCGGAGCTGCCGGTGGACCTGCGGGTGATCTCCGCCTCCAAGGTGGACCTGCGCCTGGCCGCGGAGCAGGGCCGCTTCCGGGAGGACCTCTTTTACCGGATCTCCGCCGTCAGCCTGAACATACCGCCCCTGCGGGAGCGGCGGGAGGACATCCCCCAGCTGGCCCGCTCCATTCTCAACCGCTGGGGCTGGGGCGGCATCCGGATGGAGCCGGAGGTGCTGGCGGCGCTGCAGAGCTACCGCTGGCCGGGCAATGTCCGCGAGCTGGAGAACACCCTGATCCACGCCTGCGTGTTCGCCCGGGGGGACCGCCGCCTTGGCCCTGTGATCGAGGAGGCCGTGAAGCAGGGGGCCAGGCTGGATGGCT
>CAKUHW010000158.1 GCA_934659415.1 uncultured Oscillospiraceae bacterium | reverse complement strand
TCCCTGCCCTGTTTTCTCTGCGCAGTTCCGGCCGTCACAGATCCTTGATGTAGCAGCGGCGGCGCTTATGCTGCTCCTTGTCAAACATCTTCCACTGGCCCAGCTCCTTCAGATTTGTCTCCAGCTGGGGTCCTGTTTCCGCATACTGAATGCCATTGCCCGCGCAGCCATGAAGAATGTGGTCAATGATCACTGCGTTCATTCCGAGCCCCTGAAGGTCCGGCCGCACTGCGATCAGAAACAGATCCACCACCGTATTCCTGTGCAGCGCCCGCAGCACGCCGGTCCAGCCGGTGGGGAACAGCCTGCCGCGGCTCTTCTGCATCGCCTCCGCCATAGAGGGCGCACACACACCGAAGGCGACCAGTTCGCCCTGTTTGTCTACCACAAGGCAGGCAAAATCCGGGTCCACCAGCGGGAGGAATTTCGCCGCGTATTTTCTGATCTGCCTCGGTGTAAGCTCCACTACGCCGTACAGCGGCTCATACGCCCTATTTACCAGTTCAAACGCAGCGCGTATGTACGGTTTGAAGTCGGCACCGGTACGGGCCTCCACCTTGCGGTAGTCTCCGCGGTCCAGCACACGGCGGGCGATCCGGTGCAGTTTTCTGGCCAGATCGCTGTCCACGGACGGAACGAATATCTTGTACTCTACCCAATCGGTATCCTTGCGGTACCCAAGCCGGGTGAGATGCTCGTTGTAGTAGGGATGATTGTAGTATGTAATGAACATACTGCGCTGATCAAAGCCCTCTACCAGCATTCCTTCCCGGTCCATATCACAGAAGCCGAGGGGCCCGTGGACCTGCGTACAGCCTTTCTCTCTGGCCCAGGCCTCTACCGCGCCGAACAGCGCATCGGATATCTCCCGGTCGTTCTCAAAATCCACCTGAGAAAAACGCATCCGGTTGGTACCCCATTTTTCGTTTGCCTTATGGCTCAATATCGCGCCGATCCGCCCCACGACCCTGCCGCCCCGCCAGGCCAGAAAGCATTTCGCTTCGCAATACTCCATCGCGGGGTTTCTCTTCGGGTCCCAGTCCGCCAAATCGTCTCCGTAAAAGGCCGGGACGAACTGCGGAACGCCGCGGTAGAGCTGATTTGGATAGTCCACGAAGATTCTCAGTTCCGCCTTTCCCGTCACCTCCCGGACCTCCACTGTCTTGGATACGATGGTACTGTTCATAGTCTCTCCTCTCTCCGGGCCCTGAATGGGCCCTGCTCGTCAGGCACCGTCTCAGCCCCCCTGCACCAGCGCCTCCCCTGCCAGATAGATATCTCCGGCGCCCACGGTAAGAATCAGGTCGCCGGGCCGCGCCAGCTCCCGCAGCTTTTCCGTGACCTGCTGCAGGTCCGCGCAGTAGATGCTTCCCGGAATTTGCGCCGCCAGATCCCTGGAGGATATCCCGATGGTATTCTCCTCCCGGGCGGCATAGATCTCCGCCAGCAGCGTCACATCGGGCTGCTTCAGCACAGCTGCAAAGTCGTCGAACAGTTCGTAGGTCCTGGTATATGTGTGGGGCTGGAACGCGCAGATCACCCGCTTGTAGTCCAGCGTGCGCGCCATGTCCAGCAGCGCCTTCAGTTCTCCGGGGTGGTGGGCATAATCATCGTACACCTGGGCCCCGTGGTAAGCTCCCTTGTGTTCAAACCTGCGGCCGGGAAGCCGGAAGGCCGCCAGACCCTGGGACACCGCCGCAGCCGGAACTTTCAGCACCATCGCCGCAGCCGCAGCCGCGACAGCGTTTTTCACATTGTGCATCCCGGGGACAGAGAGTTCAATATGGGTAAAAAATGCTCCGTCCCGCACCACGTCAAACCGGGCAAGGCCATGGTCAAAGCACAGGTTTTCCGTGTGGATGTCTCCCCGCTCTACCCCAAAGGTGACCAGGGGCCGGGTCTCTCCCCGCAGGGTGTCCACCGTGTTCTGATCCTCGCAGTTGGCCACAATGACCCCATTCTCCGGAATCCGGTCTGCAAAGGCCCGGAAGGAATGCTCCACATCGTTCAGATCTCTGAAAAAGTCCAGATGGTCCGCTTCGATGTTCAGGATCACCGCCACCGTCGGGAAGAAAGAGAGGAAGGAGTTGCAGTACTCGCAGGACTCCAGAATGATCGTGTCCCCCCGGCCTACCCGGTGGCCTGCCCCCAACAGGGGCAGTGTTCCGCCGATCATCACCGTCGGGTCCAGCCCGGCCGCCATGATAATGTGCGTGCACATGGAGGTCGTGGTCGTCTTCCCGTGGGTGCCAGAAATACACAGAGCGTTCTTATATTCCTGCATGATAGAACCCCAGGCCTGGGCCCGCTCAAACACCGGGATGCCCGCCGAGCGCGCCGCGGCGATCTCCGGATTATCGTCATGGGCCGCCGCGGTACGGATCACACAGCCCGCCCCCGCAATATTCTCTGCGCGCTGCGGCCCGACGGCGACTTGAATGCCGAGCGAGCGCAGGTGCGCCACCTTGTCGCTCTCGTGCCAGTCGGAGCCTGAAACGATCACTCCGGCCCCATGAAGGACCTCGGCCAGAGGGGCCATGGAGACCCCGCCGATTCCCACCAGATGGGCCCGGCAGCCGGGCTTGATATAATCGCGAATCTGTTCAGCAGACATGCTCACACCTCGACCAATTTATAGAAAACCGCAAAAGCGGCTCTGAGTAGCATTATTCAAAATCAGTTTATTATACTACGCTGCGGCTGGTATGACAACCTGAATTTCAAAATCGGCGGCTTCTTTTTCCCTCTCCCTCAAAATCCCGGGGACAGACGGCGGCCGGCGAGGCAGCCGGGGCGGGCGCCCACCAACGGGGATAGCGCTGCCAGCCGTTGTTTTGCCCCGTGAAAAACCGTGTGCGCCCCTGCCAACTGACGCTTGCAAAGGGGAAAAGAATTCGGTATAATAGCCTTGTGCAGTCAAGCCCCGGAACAGGGCAGGAAATAGAAGCAGCCGGGTCCGCACCCGCTGCGGAACGATTACAGGAGTGAACGCTATGTTTGTAAAAGATATCGGAATCGACCTTGGCACCGCCAGCGTACTCGTCTATGTAAAGGACAAGGGCATCGTGCTGCGGGAGCCCTCTGTGGTGGCGCTGGACAAGAATACCGGCAAGCTGCTCAAGGTGGGAACGGAGGCCCAGCAGATGCTGGGCCGCACCCCGGGAAACATCGTGGCCATCCGGCCGCTGCGGGAGGGCGTGATCTCCGACTATGATATGACCGAGCGCATGCTGCGGGAGTTTATCCGTAAGGTCGCCCCTGTGCGGCTTTTTAAGCCCCGCATCATCATCTGTGTTCCCTCCGGCATTACAGAGGTGGAGGAGCGCGCGGTGATCGACGCCGGCATTCAGGCCGGCGCACGCAAGGTCTATCTGATCGAAGAGCCTCTGGCGGCGGCCATCGGCGCAGGAATTGAGATCAGCCAGCCTGACGGACATATGGTCGTGGATATCGGCGGCGGTACCGCGGATATCGCAGTGATCTCCCTGTCCGGCATTGTGGAGTCCGCCTCCATCAAGGTGGCGGGCGATGCGTTCAGCGAGGCTGTGGTCAAGTATATCCGCAAGCGCCATAACGTCCTGATCGGCGACCGCACGGCCGAGGAGCTGAAGATGACCATCGGCTGCGTCTTTCCCCGCCCCGAGGAGGTCACTATGGAGGTCAAGGGCCGCTGCCTGATGACCGGTCTGCCCCGGGTGTTCACTGTCTCCTCCAGTGAGATGATCGAGGCCTTTGAGGAGCCCTGCAGCCGTATCCTGGAGGCCGTTCACGGCGTGCTGGAGCGCACCCCGCCCGAGCTGGTGGCCGACATCTCCACCAACGGCATCGTGATGACCGGCGGCGGCTCCCTTGTGTGGGGCTTTGACAAGCTCATTGAATCCCATACCGGTATCGAGACCTATATCGCGGACGACGCCATTTCCTGTGTGGCACAGGGCACCGGTAAGAGCCTGGAGTGGCTGAACAACATGCAGGACGGGACGATGAATATCTCACGCAGCAAGCAGATGATGTGAGCACTTTCCCCCTTCTAAAACAATACAGGGCCCGGAG
>CAKUHW010000157.1 GCA_934659415.1 uncultured Oscillospiraceae bacterium | reverse complement strand
AGGCCATTGAGGGCTGACCCCCGGCCCCGGCAAATCAGTCTTACATCAAGTGCATCCGGCCAAAAGAGCAGAGAGGTCCCCCCTCCTCCGCTCTTTTGCGCTGTGCTGCCGAAGGGTTTACACCGGGACGGCCCGCGCCGTCCGCAAGGAGGAGACACAAGGATATGCTCGGTTTCATCAACGCCCTGCCCGGGGCCGTGTCCCAGGGTCTGATCTGGGGCATCATGGCCATCGGCGTGTACATCACCTATAAGATTCTGGACATTGCCGACCTGACGGTGGACGGGTCCTTCTGCACCGGCGGCGCGGTATTTGCCGTGCTCTTCGGACAGGGGGCCGGCCTGTGGGCGGCCCTGCTGGCCGCCTTTGCCGCGGGGCTGCTGGCCGGGCTGGTCACCGGCCTGCTCCACACCCTCTGCGGCATTCCCGCCATCCTGGCCGGTATCCTCACCCAGCTGGGGCTTTGGTCGGTCAACATGGCCATTATGGGTATGAAGGCCAGCGTGGCCATCAGCGTCACCAATCCCGACGTGCTGAAGCGTCTGCTGCTCTCCCTGCGCTTCGTGCAGGAGGTGGCCAAGGGCTCCAT
Organism: uncultured Oscillospiraceae bacterium; assembly: GCA_934659415.1. Classification (GTDB taxonomy): domain Bacteria; phylum Bacillota; class Clostridia; order Oscillospirales; family Oscillospiraceae; genus Enterenecus. The sequence continues at coordinate 3,474 of CAKUHW010000157.1, read as the reverse complement.
GCCCTTTTACCGGCACCCCATCTTTGTGGTGGGGGTGTTCACGGCGGCCATCATCGCCCTGCTCTACTGGTTTTTCGGCACGGAGCTGGGCTGCTCCCTCCGGGCCACCGGGGCCAACCAGAACATGGCCCGGGCCCAGGGAATCAACACCGGGCTCAGCAAGGTGCTGGCTCTGATGCTCTCCAACGCGCTGGTGGCCCTGTCCGGCGCGCTGCTGGCCCAGTACAACGGCGCCAATGAGATCAATGTAGGCCGCGGGGCCATCGTCATCGGCCTGGCCGCTGTGATCATCGGCGACGTGCTGCTGGGCAAGGTGTTCCGCAACTTTGCCCTGAAGCTGGTGAGCGTGTCCATCGGCGCCATTCTCTACTATGTGGTCATGCAGGCGGTGCTGGCCCTGGGGCTGAACCCCAACTACCTCAAGCTGCTGTCCGCCGCGGTGGTGGCGGTGTTCCTGGCCGCCCCTTACTGGAAGAACCGGTATTTTGCCGGGACGGCCAAACGGAAGGAGGGATCCCGCCATGCTTGACGTGCACCAGGTATACAAAACCTTCAACCCCGGCACCGTCAATGAGAAGACCGCCCTCAACGGCGTGGACCTGCACCTGGACGAGGGGGACTTCGTCACCGTCATCGGCGGCAACGGCGCGGGCAAGTCTACCCTGCTCAACGCCGTGGCCGGAGTGTGGCCGGTGGACCGCGGCAGCATCACCATCGGCGGCGTGGACGTGACCCATATGCCGGAGCACAAGCGGGCCCGGTACATCGGCCGGGTGTTTCAGGACCCCATGATGGGCACCGCCGCCACCATGCAGATCGAGGAAAACCTGGCCCTGGCCATGCGCCGGGGCAGAAAGCGCACCCTGCGGACGGGCATCACCCGGGCAGAGCGGGAGGAGTACCGGGAGCTGCTGAAAATACTGGACCTGGGCCTGGAGGACCGGCTCACCTCCAAGGTAGGGCTGCTCTCCGGCGGCCAGCGCCAGGCCCTGACGCTGCTGATGGCCACCCTGCAGAAGCCCCGGCTGCTCCTGCTGGACGAGCACACCGCCGCCCTCGACCCCAAGACCGCCGCCAAGGTGCTGGACGCCACCGAGCGCATCGTGGGTCGGGACCGGCTGACCACCCTGATGATCACCCACAATATGCGCGATGCCATCGTCCACGGCAACCGGCTGATCATGATGTACGAGGGCCGCGTGGCCCTGGACATCTCCGGCGAGGCCAAGGCAAAGCTGACGGTGGAGGACCTGCTGGCCAAATTCGGCCAGGCCACCGGCTCCGACGAGGCGGACGACAAGCTGCTGCTGGGCTGACGCCGTCTGCATCAAAGACCATTCTGCCGGAAAACGCCTCAAGCTTTTTGACGGCCTGAGCCCCCACAATCCGAGGCTTGAGACTGCCAAAAAGGCCTCGCAGAGTTCGCCGCCGCATTTGAGCCCCAGACCCCACGGTCTGGGGCTTCGCTGTTTACTTTCCCCGCCGGTTGTGGTATACTGGTTAGGACTGTTCTCAGCACAAGGCAGCTTTGGAAAGGAGTGGCGCGCGTGCGCACAGATATTCTGGGCGTGGCCTTTGACAACGTGACCATGGAGGAGGCCGTAGACCGGGCCATGGAGCTGATGGCCGCAGAAGGCCCCCACCTGGTGGTGACCCCCAATGCGGAGATCGTCCAGGCAGCCCGGCGGGACGGGGAGCTGGCCCGGCTCATCGCCGGGGCGGACCTGGTGCTGCCAGACGGCGTGGGCGTGGTATATGCCGGGCGCATCCTTGGCCGGCCGCTGAAGGGCCGGGTGCCGGGGGTGGATTTCGCCGCCGCCCTTATGGAGCGCATGGCCCGCACCGGGCAGCGGCTGTTCCTGCTGGGGGCGAAGCCCGGCGTGGCGGAGGAGGCGGCGGAAAGGCTGACCGCGGCCCATCCCGGGCTGCACATCTGCGGCGTGCACGACGGCTATTTCCAGCAGGATGCCCCTGTAGCCGCGGCCATCCGGGCGGCCGGGGCGGACGCGGTGTTCGTCTGTCTGGGCGCGCCCAAGCAGGAGAAATGGATGGCCGCCAACGGCGCAGCCTGCGGCGCCTGCCTGCTGGTGGGTCTGGGCGGCTCGCTGGACGTGTTCGCCGGCCGGGTGGAGCGCGCCCCCGCCGCCTGGCAGAAGCTTGGCCTGGAATGGCTGTACCGCACCCTGAAGGAGCCCGCGCGCATCAGGCGGGTGGCAAAGCTCCCGGGCTTTTTGTGCGCCGCCGTGGGCGCGCGTATCTCCGGAAAGTAAGGTGACCTCTTTTGAAAAAAGGGAAACTGATCGTATTTGAGGGGACGGACGGCTCGGGCAAGTCCACCCAGTTCAAGCTGGCATGTGAGGCCCTGTCCGCTGCGGGACGCAGCTTTCAGACCTGCGTTTTTCCCCAGTACCAGGAGCCGTCCTCCGCGCTGGTGCGGATGTATCTGGGAGGCGAGTTCGGCACGCACCCCTCCGATGTGAACGCCTACGCCGCCTCCTGCTTTTACGCGGTGGACCGCTACGCGGGCTATAAGAAGCACTGGGGCAGCTGCTACGAGGCGGGCGGCCTGGTGATGCTGGACCGGTACACCACCTCCAACGCCGTCCATCAGGCCTCCAAGATGGCCCCGGAGGAACGGGAGCCCTTCTTCCGCTGGCTGGCGGACCTTGAGTACGGCAAGCTGGGCCTGCCCGCCCCTGATCTGGTGCTGTGGCTGGATATGCCCATCGAGCAGGCGGTGACCAATCTCCGCCGCCGGGAGACCGCCACCCACACCGCCGCCGACATCCACGAGGTGGACAACGCCTACCTGGCCCTCTGCCGGGAGACCGCCGCCCGGGCCGCGGCCTTCTACGGCTGGAAGCGCATCTCCTGCGTGGACGGCGAGGGCCGGCTGCGCACGGTGGAGGATATCCACGGAGAGATCATGAATCTGATCTGAAGGAGTGAAGCACCTATGGTCTATATTCTGTTGGGGGACGGCTTTGAGACCGCCGAAGCTCTTGTGACCGCGAACATTCTGCGCCGGGGCGGCGTGGAGACGGCGCTGGCCGGGATCGGCGGGGCCGCCGTGACCTCTTCCCACGGCATCACGGTGGAGACCGACTGCGCCGTGGAGCGCGTCCGTCTGACCGCCGGGGATATGCTGGTGCTGCCGGGCGGACTGGGCGGGGTAAATTCCATCGCCGCCTGTCCCGCCGCCATGGAGCTGGCCGGGCAGGCCGCCCGCTCGGAGGAGCTCTGGCTGGGCGCTATCTGCGCCGCGCCGGCCATGCTGGCCCAGGCCGGACTGCTGCACGCCGGACAGCGGGCCGTGTGCTATCCCGGCATGGAGGTGGCCCTGGCCGAAGCCGGGCTTGTCCCCTGTATGGACCGCCATGTGGTCCGGGACGGGCGGCTGATCACCGGACGGGCCCCGGGTTCGGCCTACGAATTTGGTCTTGCCCTGCTGGAGGCGCTGGCCGGAGCGGGTAC
>CAKUHW010000156.1 GCA_934659415.1 uncultured Oscillospiraceae bacterium | reverse complement strand
GCATGGTGTATATCATGACCATCGCCGGGTGCGTGTGGAACCACGAGGGCCTGTCCGGCGAGGGCTGGCTGGCCGTGGCCCTGGTCATCTTCTGCCTGTGGCGGCCCATCAACACCATCTGGGGCAGCATCCTCTTCGGCGGTCTGGTCATCCTCTACCTGCGGGTGCAGATCCCCTTCATCCCTGACCAGCTCTACAAGGTCCTGCCCTATGTGGTCACCGTCATCGTGCTGATCATCACCAGCCTGCGCAGCAGCAAGGAGAACCAGCCCCCCGCCGCCCTGGGTCAGGCGTACTTCAGAGAAGACCGGTAACACACGAGATACAGCAAAAGCGGAGGCCGCCCAGCGGCCTCCGCTTTTCTCTTTTCGCAGCAAATATCATCCGCCCGCCTTTGGCCGCCGGATTTTGTAGGGGCCGCTGTCTCAGCGGCCCGTAGCAAGGGCAGAGCCCTTGCCCTACGAGGTTGGCAGAGGCCGCAGGTTTCCGCCAGACTCATGTCCTCCTTGTGTAAAGGGGGGACGCCAGCGTGCCCTTCGCTGGCTGGGGGGATTGTTACCGGGCCAAAGGCAAGCAGCCGTGGCAACAATCCCTCAGGCGCTGCGCGCCAGCTCCCTTTACACAAGGGAGCTTAAGGGCTTGGCAAAGCCCTTGCCTCTCCCTTTGGGAGAGGTGGCCGAGCGCAGCGAGGATGGAGAGGGTGAACAAGGCAATGCCCAATCAAAAGGCCGCAGGGCCCTCTCAGTCGCCTGCGGCGACAGCTCTCCCGGAGGGAGAGCCAAGGGCCGCTGGGGACAGCGGCCCCTACAGGAGAGCAGGGAAGCCTGCAGCAGCCTACCGGGGTTCTTGCTTTGTTCGTAGGGGCCGATGTCCTCATCGGCCCGCCTCTGACCGCCGGGCTTCCTGTTTTGACTGTAGGGGCCGCGGCCCTATCATTCCAGCCCGCCCAGCACCTCAGGGTCGCCCACGGCGTACAGCACCGTGGCCCCCCGCTGGCGGATCACCGCCTGCTCCAGCCGCGGCACCGCGGCGGGGGCGTAGCTCTCACACACGGCGATCTGGCTTTGCACCCGCTTCTGCAGGGCCTCTGCCCCGGCCTGGGCGGCCGCCTCGTCCCGGAAGATAAGGATGGCCAGCTCATCGGCGCTGACGGAGGTGTTGGCGGCCAGGTAGCACACGCCGTCCGTGAGGGTGGAGGCGTCGACGCCGTAGAGCATGGCCGCCACGGAGAGCTCCAGCGGGGCCATGTCGCTGCCCTCAAAGGCGCCGGAGGTCAGAATGGCCTCCGCCTGGTCGGTGGAATAGGGGTTCTCCTTCGTTCCGCCGCCGCAGGCGTACAGCAGCAGCCCCAGCAGGAGCAGGAGGGATAGGGTGCGTTTCATGTCTCGTCCGCCTCCTCGGTCAAAGTCCGGTCGTAAAAATAGCGCTGCGCGTCCATCACATGGCAGCGCAGGTAGTCCACCCACCGGGCGTATCCGCCGCGGGTGAAGTGGCAGCCGTCGGAGGCCACGTCCGCCAGCAGCTGGCCGTCCTCATCCCGGTAGACCGCCGCCGTGTCCAGCAGGACCACCCGCTTCTCCGCCGCCGTGCGGACGACCACCTCGTTGAAGGCGGCCAGATTGCCGTTGTTGATATAGTCCGCCAGGCCGTTCTCCCGGGCCATGGCGTCGTTGATGGGGGGCATGATCTGCAGGTAGACCACCGCCTCCGGCTGGAGCTCCAGCACCCGGTCCACCAGCTTGCCCAGGCCCTCCTCGTAGGAGGACACGGGATAGCCCAGCTCGTTCACCCCGATCATGATATACACCGCTTTATAGCGCTTCCGGGCCAGGGCCCCCAGCATGGTATACTGCCCGCCGTCGACGGTGAATACGGCGTACTTGGGGTCGTCCGCCCGGAACACCGTCATGCCCCGGGCCCAGTAGTAGTCCCCGTGGGCCAGCCCGCCGAAAAGCTGCAGCCCCTCGGTGCGGGAGTCCCCCAGGAAGACCGCATCGTCAAAATAGCTGTCCTCCACGGCCTCGCCCTCTTCCAGCGGGGTGCCGAAGACATAGGGCTCGTACTCCGGCTCCGGGGAGGGGGTGGGCTCCGGGGAGGGGGTGGGCTCCGGGGAGGGCTGCGCCGAAGGGGGGACGGACGCAGAGGACTCCGGGGCGTCCGTTTTCTGGGCAGGGGAGGGGTCCGCCCCGGCAGAGGCGAAGGGGTCAGGCTGCGCCGTGGGCGCGGAGCCCGAGGGGGATGTGCCGCAGGCGGCCAGGGAGAGAGTCAGCGCCGCGCCCAGAAGGGAGCAGAGGACCCGGAGCTTGAAGCTGCGCATGGTAACGGGCGCTCCTTTTCTTTCTATAGTGTCTCCATCCTACCATGAGGACACTGCCCCGTCAAGAACAAAGCGGTTACAGTTTCGCGCGGCGAACATTTTTCGGCAGCCTCAGTGCCGGTCTACCCCTGGCCGCCCCCCAGCTCCACCAGAGTGCGGGCAAAGATCCGGCCGGCGGTGATGGCCTCCTGCAGGGTGTTGCCGTGGGTGCCGATCTCCAGCAGCAGCTCCCCGGTGGACTGGTGCTGATTGAACCGGGAGGGCCGCAGTACGATGGGCCGGGCCAGGGTGGCCCACTTGGCGCACAGGGCGTTCTGGATCTCCACCGCCAGAGAGAGATTCACCCGCCAGTTGGGGTGGGTCTGGCCCATGGCGTCGGTGCCCATCACCAGCATCACCTGGGCGCAGTCCGCCACGGTGCCCGCCGCCGTCTTGTAGATGGTGCCGCCGTCCGCCGTCTCCAGGGCGTCCCGGTGGACGTCCAGCACCAGGCGGATGGAGGGGTATTTCTCCAGCCACTGCTCCACCGCCGCACTGGAGCGGATGTAGGCGTCGTTGTAGTTGGGATAGTCGAACAGCGTCTCGTCATGGATGACGCGGATGCCCGCTCCTTCCAGAATGGCGGCCATCTCCCGGCCCACCCGGACCACGCTTTGCCGGGTATCGCAGGTGCGGTAGCGGTCGCTCTCCACATAGACGTCCGCCCCGTCGGGGGTGTAGGCCTCGGTGGCGTGGGAGTGGAAGATGAGCACCCGCGGCTCCTCTCCCGTCAGGTCCAGGGCGGGGGCGTTGGCCAGCAGGGACTGGATGTCCAGGGCGTAGTCCGTGTGGTTGTAGATGGAGATCCCCTGCCAGGTCACATACTTGGCGGAGGAGCCTGCCACCATGGTGCGGCTGACCACCACAGCCCCGCTGCCGTCCCCGGCGGGCTGCGGCTCCTCCTCCGGCGGCGTCTCCTCCGGGGCGGCCGCGGAGGGCTCCGGCTGCGCCGATGGGGAGGGGGCGGGGGCCGCAGGGGCGATCAGGCAGTCCAGTCCGCTCTGGGCCAGCACCCGCCTGCTCCAGAAGGACAGGCTGTCCTCCTCGCCGCTCCCCAGCTCCGTGCGCACCGCCGCCGCGCCCAGTCCGCTCTCCGCCGCCAGCCCGGCCAGCCGTTTTCCCAGGCCGGACAGGTCCGCCGTCAGCCAGATCAGCCACAGGGCGGCCGCCGCCAGAAATACCGCGGCGCACCTGCGCACCAGCCGCCTGCCCTGCCTTGTCCTCTTTTTGTCCATGTGCCGTTCACCTCAGGGCCAGTGTATGCGCCCGGCCCGGCGGGAAGAACAGGAGCCAGACCCACACGCGCATAGCCCGAAGGGCTCTTGCCCTTAAGCGCCCCAGTGCAAGTGGTTATTTTGCCGTCGCAGCGGCAAACGCTGCTAAGCCTTTTGACAGTTTCCGTTTTTTCTTTGACGCCCGTTTTACAGCTGTTTTGGCCGAAAAAGTGCAGATTTCATTTTGGGCCGCAGAGGAAAAACGGCATCCCCACAGAGGTTTCCACAAGTTCCACAGAGTTTTCCACATACGCTGCGGAGGTTTTCTGGTAGACATAAAAACTGTCAAGGTAAACTTGTCCGGCAATATCCCGAAATTGTCCGCAGGACGCGGCCCGCGGCAAGGGCTCTGCCAGACCCATACCCCCCTTGTGTAAAGGGGGGATGCCAGCGTGTCTTTTGCGGCGGCTGGGGGGATTGTTGCCGGGCCGAAGGCGGGCGGCCATGGCGACAACCCCTCAGTCACGGC